>JALWSN010000001.1 GCA_027080245.1 Ignavibacteriales bacterium
ATGTTCGATTGCTCGGCTTCGCGAAGCAAATAATAATCGTGCGCAAAATAACCGACGTCGCCGGTAGTAATTACCGTCGGCTCCCAATTAAAGCGGGAGAGGTATTTTGCAAACTTCAACGTTCGCTGAACGCCGCTCATTCCAAGCGGCGGGAAATAATACGCAATAATTAAAACCTTAAACATTTCAGTTCACAACTAATTCGATTTGGATTGGTAATTGGGCGATTCTTTAGTAATAATAATATCGTGCGGGTGACTTTCCCGCAAGCCCGAATTTGTAATTTTAACAAATTGCGTTTTGGTTTTCATCTCTTCAATTGTTCTTGCTCCGCAATAGCCCATTGCCGAACGCAATCCGCCAATGAATTGGTAAATTGTGTCCGCAAGCGGACCGCGGTAAGGCACTCTGCCTTCAACGCCTTCGGGTACAAGTTTTTTAATGTCTTCTTCCATGTCCTGAAAATACCTGTCTTTGCTGCCTTCTTTCATTGCGCCAATGGAACCCATGCCTCTGTAAACCTTAAAACTTCTACCTTCGTAAAGAACCTTTTCGCCTGGGGTTTCGTCCACTCCGGCAAACATTCCGCCAATCATTACGGTGTCCGCGCCGGCCGCAATCGCTTTAGCCGCGTCGCCCGTTTGCTTAACGCCCCCGTCGGAAATAACGGGAATCTTTTTGTTTTTTAATGCGGCGTAAGTTTCCATTACTGCAGTAATTTGTGGAACGCCAACTCCCGCAACAACACGCGTGGTGCAAATAGAACCTGCGCCAATGCCCACCTTAACGGCGTTTACCCCCGCTTCAACCAAATCCAATGCGGCTTCTCTGCTAACGGTATTGCCCGCTATTAGTTGAATATCTTTAAACTTTTGGCGGATTAACTTAACCGTTTTAATCACGCCCATTGAATGACCGTGAGCCGTGTCCACAACAATTACATCCGCGCCTGCGTTCACAAGGGCTTCCACTCTTTCCATTGTGTCCGACGAAACACCTACAGCCGCACCTACCCGTAATCTTCCCAAATGGTCTTTGCAGGCATTAGGATATTTTTTCTTCTTTGAAATATCCTTAAAAGTAATTAGCCCTTTAAGAACAAAGTTCTCGTCGACCACGGGAAGTTTTTCAATTTTGTATTTTTGAAGCAACGCCTCGGCTTCCTTAAGCGTGGTGCCCACCGGAGCGGTTCGTAAATTTTCTTTCGTCATCATTTCGCTTACCAACAAATTTACATTTGGCTGAAACCGCAAATCCCTGTTGGTAAGAATACCAATAAGCTTTTTGTTTTCGTCAATAATGGGAATGCCGGAGATGTGGTATTTTTCCATTATTTCAAGCGCGTCTTTAATTCGAGCCGTTGGCGGAAGCGTAATCGGGTCGACAATCATTCCGCTTTCCGAACGTTTTACTTTGTCCACTTCTTCGGCTTGTTTTTCGATGGACATATTTTTGTGAATGATGCCAATGCCGCCCTGCGCCGCCATTGCAATAGCCATGCGGGATTCGGTAACCGTGTCCATCGCCGCGGAAACAAAGGGGATGTTCAATTTAATTTCCTGCGTAAGAAAAGTTGTAATGTCCGTTTCCCTCGGCAACACTTCCGATTTGGCGGGCATTAATAAAATGTCGTCAAAAGTTAAAGCTTCGAATTTTATTTTATCTTTCATTTTATTTCCTCAATTGAATGCTGAAAATCCTGTTAAATCTTCGCCCACAATTAACGTGTGCATTTCGTGCGTGCCCTCGTAAGTTTTAACCGATTGTAAATTTTCCAGATGCCGCATAATCGGATATTCGCCGAGGATTCCGTTAGCGCCTAAAATCTCGCGAGCAATCTGCGCTATTTCAACGGCTTTTTCGCAGTTGTTTCTTTTGGCGAGCGAAATGTGCGTAAAGCGCGCTTTCCCCTCGTCCTTCATTCGCCCCAGCCGCCAATTCAGCAATTGACTTTTCGTAATTTCGCTTAGCATGTAAACCAATTTTTGTTGCGTTAATTGAAAAGCCGCAATCGGCTTGCCGAACTGAATTCTCGACTTCGAATATTCAAGAGCCGTTTGAAAGCAAGCCATCATCGAACCCGTAACGCCCCAGGCAATTCCGTAACGCGCTTGCGATAGGCACATCAGCGGTGATTTTAAGCCGTTGCTTTTTTCAAGAAGATTTTCTTCCGGCACAAATACATTGTCGAAAATTAACTCGGAAGTTACGGACGCTCTTAACGAATGCTTGCCTTTCATTTCCGGCGCGGAAAATCCTTCAAATTCTTTCTCGACTAAAAATCCACGAATAACCCCGTCAAGCTTTGCCCAAACAACAGCCACGTCAGCAATGGAGCCGTTGGTAATCCACATCTTAGCTCCGTTCAGCAAAAACCCGCCGTCAACTTTTTCGGCTTTTGTAATCATCCCGCCCGGGTTCGAACCGAAATCCGGCTCGGTAAGCC
>JALWSN010000002.1 GCA_027080245.1 Ignavibacteriales bacterium
GATAACAAATCTTAGCGGGCTTTTCCAAAGGAATCCTTCGGATAGCCCCATTAAAAAGTCAGCGCAACCTAAAAGAACAAATGTGGCTAAAGCCATTATTTTATTTTAGTTTCCTGCTTCCGTCAGCCGCTCCAACGGGGTGGCGTTGCCAAAGCTGACGGCAATGCGGCTTTGCCAAATCTGACGGCACCCCCAGATGTCCCGTACGGTATTCACCCAAAAATTCGCGCAACCCAACAAACTTACTACTTAAGACTTTTCCATTGTTTTTTCGGTAAAAATTCAAGAATTTTGTTCCCAACAATTAAACAATTTAGGATTGCAATGGCTACTCACAAAAATTACGACCCAAGAATGCATTCCGCCGAACATTTGTTAAATCAAACAATGGTAAGAATGTTCAATTGCGGCAGGTCTTTCAGCGCGCACATTGAAAAGAAAAAATCCAAATGCGATTATTATTTTTCGCGCAATTTAACCGAGGAGGAAATCGCGCAAATTGAAAGCAAGGTGAACGAGCAAATAATGAAAGACTTGCCCGTTAAGGAAAAATTTCTGGACATTTCCGAGGCAAAGGAAAAATACGATTTAAGCAAATTGCCGGACGACGCAGGTGAGACAATCCGGATTGTGGACATCGGCGATTACGATTCCTGCCCGTGCATTGGTCCGCACGTGAAATCGACAAAAGAAATCGGGAAGTTCAAAATAGTTTCAACAAGCTTTAACGACGGCGTTTTAAGGGTGAGGTTTAAGCTGGAAGCAAAAGAGCTAAATGGTAAAACCTAATTATCTTGACTGTCAAACAATTCTTTTGTAATTTGAGATTAAATCTGCGGTTATTTTCCAAAAGGCAACGGCGTAAGTAAAACAACTGTAATTTGCAATGAAATTAACGGCTCAGATTCAAACAAACGAGAATTACCTGCTGGCAAACTTCCGGGGCGAATACACAAAACTCGATTTAATTGGCGTTACCGAAGAGGTTCTGGAAACGGCATTAAAAAAAGGCATTCACCGCGTTCTTTTAGACGCAAGGGAAATAACGGGAAAGCCGCCAACAATTTTAGAGCGTTTTGAGCTTGGAGAGGCTTTCACCGGTTTTATTAGAAGAAAAGACGCCCAAATTAAATGCGCTTTTGTGGGCAAACATCCTATGGTCGATAAGGACAAATTCGGCGAAACCGTAGTCGCAAACCGCGGCGGCTTGCTTAAGGTGTTCACGGATATTAAAGAAGCCGCCGAGTGGTTAACAAAATAATTTTCAAGGGTATTTAAAGTTGTTTTGAAACCCAAATGCTCGTTAAAAACAAGGTTTTGTAATATTCCATTTTAAAATTTTGAGTGCCGGCCGGGAATAAGCGCATTTTTTATGCAAAGGAACAACTTCGCTAACCGCCGACAATTTTAGAACGATTTGAATTTTGCGGATCAAACGCCTTAACTCTTGGCGAAACCACCGCCCGGGGACAATGTTTAGAAAAAAAATCAATGGGATTTAAATAATTACAATCAGCTGTTGTTCACAAAAAAAAGATTCTTTCCTTTCGGACAAAAGCGCCCCCACCCCTAAAAGGTTTCGGAAATTTGTTAATTTTTAAGTTTGGTTGTATTTTCAAATTTTGAAAAAACAAAAGGTAGCATCCAATGCAACAGACGAGTAAAACAAATGCAATTATTTTGGGAGCGTCCCTGTTCCTTGGCTTAACCGTTTTAGGATACTTGCTTGGCAATGCCGCAATTAAAGTTAAACGGTTTGAAAGAACGGTTGTTGTGAAGGGGCTTTCGGAAAGGGAATACAAGGCGGACATTGTTATTTGGCCTCTTCGATTTACAATTTCCGGTAATAATCTAAGTAAGATTTACAACGGAATTGAAAAGAATGCAAGCGCGATTAAAAAATTCCTGACCGCCAAAGGAATCTCCGAAAAAGAAATTACTTTTTCAGCTCCGCGGATAATCGACAAATTCGCACAGCAATATGGCGGCGAAAAACCCGAATTCCGTTACACGGCCTACCAGACTTTAACCATTTATTCAAAAAACATTGACCTTGTTCGTTCCGTAATGAGTTCGTTATCGGAGTTAGGCAAAAAAGGAATTGTGTTTACGGGCGACAATTATTTGTTGAAGCCGGAATATATTTTTACGCGACTGAATAAAGTTAAACCCGAAATGATTGAAGAAGCAACGCGTAACGCCCGGAAAGTTGCGGAAAAATTTGCGAAAGATTCTCACAGCAAATTAGGCAAAATAAAACGCGCCTCGCAAGGACGGTTCAGCATCGCGCCGCGGGATAAAAACAATCCGCAAATTAAAAAAGTCAGGGTTGTTTCAACAATAGAGTATTACCTTTCGGATTAAGCGTTATTTTTACTGCGGCGGATTAAAATTAACCCGGTAATAATTCTGATTTTTATCTCGGAAAAATATTTTCTTAATAG
>JALWSN010000003.1 GCA_027080245.1 Ignavibacteriales bacterium
TTTTTGCCCACATCCTTCAATAAAGCGCCAAAGTGGTAAATTTCACTATCATCAATAATCAAGTACCGGTCACAATTTGTGACCAGTTTTAGTTTCTCATTGTCATTTAATTGAAATCTAAATACTACCGAAAACCGGTCGCAATTTGCGACCACATGATTTTTCAAACACTTTTATCATTTTTATTGAGAATTACTCTACTTAGGTTTTCCAGTATCTTCGCATTCAACCGCTCTTCTTCCAGCATCTGTTCTTTCAATTCATCCGTTAGTTTGGCAAAGCGTTCGTTAAAATCAAAATCATCTTCCTGGTCAGGCAAGCCCACATACCGACCGGGAGTAAGCACATAATCCAACGCCGCCACTTCTTCAACCGTAGCCGATTTACAAAAGCCTTTCACATCTTCGTAATTACCGTTCGGGTCGCGCCAGGCGTGGTAAGTTTCGGCAATCTTTTTGATATCGTTGTCGGAGAATTCACGGGTACGGCGATTAATCAAATGCCCCATATTGCGGGCGTCAATAAAAAGAATTTCGTCTTTTCGGAAACTTTCATTGCCGTTGGCCTTAGCGCGATTCAAAAACCAAAGACTTGCCGGAATCTGGGTATTTAAAAACAGTTTGGCAGGCAGGTTCACGATGCAATCCATCAAACGGGCTTCTACCAAATTTTTTCGTATTTCGCCTTCGCCGGAAGTTTTGGAAGTGAGCGCTCCTTTAGCCAAAACAAAACCGGCTCTGCCATTGGGATTTAAATGAAAAACAAAATGTTGAATCCAGGCGTAATTGGCGTTGCCCACAGGCGGAACACCAAATTGCCAGCGTGCGTCGTTGCGCAACAGGTCTCCGGACCAATCGCTGTCGTTGAACGGCGGATTAGCGATAACAAAATCAGCTTTCAGGTCTTTGTGGGCGTCATTCAAAAAAGAACCTTCATTATTCCACTTTACCTGCGAACTGTCAATGCCGCGAATGGCTAAGTTCATTTTACACAACCGCCAGGTAGTTTGGTTGCTTTCCTGCCCGTAAATGGAAATATCGTTGACTTTTCCCTGATGTTGTTCCACAAATTTTTCAGACTGAACGAACATTCCGCCGCTGCCGCAACAAGGATCAAAAACGCGGCCTTTGTAAGGCTCCAGCATTTCCACTAACAGTTTGACCACACTTCTCGGCGTATAAAATTGCCCGCCTTTTTTGCCTTCGGCCAGGGCAAACTCACCGAGGAAGTATTCAAAAACCCGCCCGAGAAAATCACCTTTGCCGTTGCTTTCCTTCATTGAAATATTGCTTATTAGATCAATGAGTCCGCCCAAACTGGTAGGATCCAGATTGCCGCGCACGTACACCTTGGGCAGCACTCCTTTTAGCGAAGGATTGTCCCGCTCGATGGCATCCATAGCGGCATCTACATCCTTTCCGATTTCCGGCAATTTGGCCCGCGACCGTAAATAAGACCAACGCGCAGACGGCGGTACAAAGAAAACGTTTTCCGCTTTGTACTCGTCGCGGTCTTCCGGGTCGGCGCCTGCGTATTCGCCTTCGCCCTTTTGGAGCTTTTCGTGCAAATCTTCAAAAGCGTCAGAAATATATTTAAGGAAAATCAATCCTAAAACGATGTGTTTGTATTCAGCGGCATCAATATTTTTGCGCAGTTTATCGGCGGCTTTCCAGAGTTGTTTTTCTAACGGTTCTTCTTTAATATTATTGTTGCTAACCATTCAAACACCCTCCTTTACTTTCTTTTTATTCCTTTTCACCTTTCCCCTCAAAAAATTCAGAAATTTTATTTGAACTTAAAAATAAATAATTGAAAAATCAAACGAGGAAAAATCAAAAAAAATGCCCGGTAACGCCGGCGGCAGGCAATTACTCGGGCATCGAATTGAATCGTTTCAAAAACGGAAGAGAAACAAAAACACAAAAGTTATTCTCTTCGTTTAACGCTCCGGAGTATTTCGGAAAACATTCGGCGCGGGAGCGTCTGCCCTTTCGCTCCTGCGCTTTAAGTTTTCTGAAACCGCCTTTGCGTTTTCCCGCCTTGCTTAGCGTAAACCTCCCCACAACGGTTTTCGTTCGGCTCAACGGGAAATGAAACGATTCATTCCGTAGAGGAAACGCAAAACAAAAAGAACAATTTTACTTGTACACAATTTTCCGGATTGTGTCGAATTGCAAATAGGGGTATTCCTGCTGTAGTTTGTCAATGGCATCGGCAGCGGGAATGTTTGCCGTCCGTAGTCTTTTGTATTTTTCTTTGATGCGGTAATTCCTGAGCTTTCTCTCGTTCAACAAACCGCGGCGGAGAAGCTCGAAGAAAACCTCGTCGGTTACAATGTCAGGAATTGGATTGTAAAAGAAGTATTTCCCAAAACCTTCCCTTTTTGTCAACTCTCTGTTTTCCATTTTAATTTTACCCTGCGGTTAAACTCAA
>JALWSN010000004.1:0-7849 GCA_027080245.1 Ignavibacteriales bacterium
TAATTTCCCTGAGCCGCCTAAAGCTCCGCCAATATTAGTCCAATTAAAAAGCATTGGCAAATCGTTCAATAATTTCAGGGTTTTCGGAAACGTTACTTTTAACATTGAACGCGGAGACAAAATTGCATTTTTAGGTCCTAACGGAGCGGGAAAAACAACGTTAACAAAAATAATAGCGCGTAAATTGAAAGCGGACGAGGGAGAAGTAAAGTACGGAAATAATGTGTTGATTAGTTACTATTCTCAGGAGGTAGCGGAAAATTTGAATTTGAATTTAACCTGCCTCGAAACTTTGCAAGGGATTAATGCGGAAGCAACAGAAAGGCAAATCAGAACAATATTAGGAGCCTTTTTATTTAAGGGGGACGACGTATTCAAAAAGGTGAAAGTCCTTTCCGGCGGGGAAAAATCTCGCTTGGCTCTTGCTAAAATATTGTTGGAAAGAAGCAACCTTTTAACGCTGGACGAGCCTACGAATCATCTTGATTTTAATTCCAAAGAAGCGTTAAAGAGAGCCCTACAAAATTACATGGGTTCGATTGTATTGGTTTCTCACGATATTGATTTTATTAGGGGATTGGCGGACAGAGTAGTGGACGTCAGAAATAATTCTGCTAAATATTATTACGGCGACGTTGACTATTATTTTTCCAAGCGGAGAGAATTCCATGATTTAATAATGAAGGATTCAAAAAAGGAAAATGTTAACGACCGAAAAATTCTTAAAAGAATTGAGGCTGAACGGAGGCAGCAAAAATACCGAGCTACAAAAGGGTTGAAGGAAAAAATTGAAATACTCGAAAAACAAATTGAAGAAGATGAACGGATAAAAACACAACTTGAAAAAGAACTTGCTTCGCCTGAAATTTTTTCGAATCCGCAAAAAGCCAAAGAAAAAAATATTGAATATGCAAAAGTAAAAGAAAGCCTTGAAAATAGAATAAATGAATGGGCTCAATTAACAGAAGAGCTTGAAAATATTGAATCACAATTCAATTAATTCATCACTTTGTATTTTAATGTTTAAATTTTATTTTCAGTAGTACATTTTATTCAATTATTATTAACCCAAACGATGCCAACGTCTAAAACACATAGTTCTCACAAGCCTTTGAAAAGGTACGGACAAAATTTTTTAACTGACAAGAATATTATTGAGAAAATTGTAAATGAAATCAATTCGAAAGAAGGGGAAGAAATTTTAGAAATTGGTCCCGGCAAAGGAGCGCTTACGAGGGAGTTGTTAAAATCCGGAGCAAAAATTTACGCCGTTGAAATAGACAAATACCTTGTTGACGAGCTCAAAAAAGAATTGGAACAAGCAAACCTAATTAACGCCGACGTGCTTAAGTTAAATTTAGTAGACCTTTTTACGCCCAATAGAATCAGGGTTGTGGGGAACATTCCTTACAACATTACATCTCCAATTCTGTTTAAGTTAATCGAAAACCGGACGATTGTTAAAGATGCCGTTTTAATGATGCAGGATGAAGTTGCTAAGAGGCTTGTCGCGAAACCAAATACCAAGGATTACGGAATTCTTAGCATAGCGCTGAATTATTTCGGCTCGGTTGAATACTGTTTTAGAATTTCAAAGAATGTTTTCTTTCCTAAGCCAAAAGTTTTTTCCGCGTTGGTTCACATTTATTTTAATGGACAAATATCTCCGCTTGACGCTCTGTTTGTAAAGGTCGTAAAGGCGGCTTTTAACCATCGTAGAAAAACCCTAAAAAATTCGTTAACTAATAGTATATTTAAAGATTGTGATTTTAAAAAAATTAAGTTCGATTTAAGTAGAAGAGCCGAAAGCTTAAGTGTTGCGGAATTTACCGAATTAACAAATGAAATAAATAATTGCTTGCAAAGAATTTGAATGCAAAAAGAAAGCTTATTAAAAATAGATAAAGAACTAATTGAAAATCTTTCCGAGCTAATCGAAGCGAAGGACACTCATAGCATTCTTACAATCTTTGCTAATTTGCACCCCGCCGATATTTCGGAAATTATTAACCATCTTGACAAAGACGACGCCCAATACGTCTTTAGTATTTTAGACAAGAATTTAGCAGTCGAAGTAATTACCGAATTAGACGAGGATTTGCGCGAGGAAATCCTTGCAAAGATTGACGCCGACAGGATTACGGGAATAGTTGACGAACTGGAAACCGACGACGCTACCGATATTATTGGGGACTTACCCGAGAGCTTAGCCGAGCATGTGCTGGAAAATATTGACAAGGAAGATTCAAAAGACGTTAAGGAGCTTTTGAAATATCCCGAAGATTCCGCCGGCGGCTTAATGAGTAGCGATTTCGTTTTCGTTTACAACGACGCTACAATTCAAACGGCAATCGAGGAAGTGAGAAAGCACAGTGACGAGTTTGAACAAATTTATCAGATTTACGTGCTCGACAAAGAGAACAAATTGCTTGGTTTTACTTCGTTAAAAACCCTTCTTACAAATTCCCTCGAGACGAAGATTGTTGATGTGATGGAGGAAGATTTAATATTCGTAACGCCGGAAACCGATCAGGAAGAAGTTGCCGAAATCATGGAAAAATACGATTTGGTTTCCCTGCCCGTTGTTGACAATGAAAGAAGAATGCTCGGTAGAATTACCATTGACGATATCGTTGACGTTATTCAGGAAGAGGCGGAAGAAGACATAAGCAAAATGGCCGGCTTAATAGACGACGAGGAATACAGTCACTCCACTTTGAAGGTCAGTAGAATCAGGTTACCCTGGTTGTTGGTTTCTCTGGCTGGGGAATTGGTGAGCGCCGTCGTGTTATCCTCGTTTCAAGCTTCGATTGAAAAAGTAATAGTGGCAAGTTTTTTTATTCCAATAATAATGGCAATGGGGGGAAGCGCCGGTCAGCAGGCGGCAATTGTAATGGTTCGAAACATGAGCTCGAATAAATTATGGCTTAGCGACGCGGCTAAAAAGTTGTTTAAGGAATTCAGAGTGGCTTTTGTTAATGGGCTTGCCAGCGCTATTATTTTGTTGGTAATGACTTACATGTTCTTTAGCACTCAGCTTAATTTCTCTTTTTTATTGTCAATAACCCTTTTAATAATAATGATAAACGCAACAATGATAGGCGCTACCGTGCCGATTGTCCTCAATAAAATCGGGGTCGATCCGGTTGTCGCAACCGGACCTTTCGTTTCGACGATGAACGATATTGTTGGATTGCTAATTTATTTTACCATACTAAGTTTATTTTACATTAGGTAATGAAAAGATTTAAAGATTATTTTTACAAACTTTCCGCAAGCGATTTAGTAATTATTTTTTTCTACCTGTTTTTAACTTTGTTGAATATTATTTTCCACGACAAAGTTAAGTACTGGCTTGAATTTTTAGTTTACAATTCATTCTTAATTTCCTTCATTTTTTTCCTTGCAAACAAGGATAAAGAAAAACAATCGGTTTTATGGGAGCAACTTCATTATTGGTATGTAGTCCCTCTGATATTCTTTACATTTAAGGAAATTTATTTCATGATTCATCCTATCCGCGGTGTGGATTATGATAAGGCGTTGATTGCAATCGACAGGTTCATATTCGGCACAGACCCTACGTATTTATTATTTAAAATTGCCAACCCTTACCTTACCGAGTTATTGCAAATAGCGTACGCAACGTTTTTCTTCCTCCCGATTATTCTTGCAATAGATTTGATTTTAAATAATCGCAAGGAGGAATTGAACTTTGAAATATTCGCGATTATTTACGGATTCATGCTTTCCTACATCGGCTACTTTTTGTTCCCCGCAATTGGACCGCGCTTTACTTTGCACAACTTTGCGCTAACGGACAAGGAGTTGCCCGGTTTGTTCCTGACTCCGTATTTGAGAAGTATTGTAAACGCCGGAGAATCAATACCCAAAGGAGTTTTGAACCCCATTGCTTTTGTTCAGAGGGACGCCTTTCCGAGCGGGCACACACAAATGACTTTGATTGTAATGTACCTTGCGACAAAGTTTAAAACAAAGTCCCGTTATTTTTTCTGGGTGGATGGAACGCTCCTTATTTTTGCCACGGTTTACCTGCGCTACCATTACGTGGCGGATTTAATTGGCGGCGCGCTTTTCATGATTTTTACAATGGTTACGGGAATTAAGCTTTACAACTGGTGGATGAAAAAGACTAATCGAAAATTATTTGAGTATTAAAGATGTTGGAACAAAACGGGAAAAAATACAAAGTAAAACGAATGTTTGATTCAATTAGTTCGCGCTACGATTTTTTGAATCATCTCCTTAGTCTGGGAATTGATTTTTATTGGAGAAAAAAAGCATTAAAGCTAACAGGGATTAACTCAAACGCAATATTGTTGGATGCAGCCTGCGGTACGGGGGATTTTTCGATTGCCGCAAAAAAATTTGGCGTAACGGAAATATTCGGAATAGATTTTTCCTTCAATATGCTGGAACTCTTTGCGCTTAAAATGCCTGAAATTAAAGGCAAAACCGCGCAGTGCACCGCCGAAGCCTTACCGTTTAAGGACGAAACGTTCACTAATATTACGGTGGCTTTTGGCGTTCGTAATTTTTACGACATTCCCCAAGCCTTCAATGAATTTTACCGCGCTCTTAAGAAAAACGGAAAAGTAACAATACTTGAATTTAGATTGCCTAAAAATATTATTATTAAAAGCTTCTACCTTTTTTATTTCAAAAACATCCTTCCGTTAATTGGCGGACTCATTTCAAAAGACAAGGAAGCTTACGACTACCTGCCGGAGTCGGTGGACGAATTCCACAAAAAAATAAACTTAAAAGAATTACTTGAAAACGCAGGCTTCGGTAATGTAAAAATTTATTCTTTGACTTTTGGAATTGTTCAAGCCGTAATTGCGGAAAAATGATTTCCCTCAATAATTACAGTAGCTTCAGCTCGTCAATTAGCTTCTCCTTAAGTTTTGCAAAGGCTTTTGCGCGATGGGATATTTTGTTTTTTTCTTCCACGGTCATCTGAGCTAACGTTCTATTGTACCCCTCCGGTAAAAACAGCGGATCGTAGCCAAAACCATTTGAGCCACGAGGCGTTTCGATTATTTGTCCTTCTAATTCCCCGCTTACCGTAAAAGAATTGTTCGAATCGACGTAACTTGCCGCGCAGTAGAATTTAGCGAAATGTGGTTGGGGATGTTTTTTCAATTTTTCCAAAAGTTTTTTATTGTTCTCTTCGTCCGAAGCGCCTTCGTATGCGTAACGGGCAGAGTAAACTCCCGGTTCACCGTTTAGTTGTTCCACAATTAATCCGCTGTCGTCGGCAATTGTAGGCTTCCCCGTAAAGTTGAAAATGGTTCTGGCTTTTTTAAGGGAGTTCTCTTCGAAAGTCTTGCCATCCTCAATTATTTCAGGGGTTTCGAATTCAAGAAGCGAATGAACCCTAATGCCTAAAGGTTCAAATAATCTTTTTAGCTCTCTAACTTTGTTTTGGTTTTTAGTGGCAAGAATAATGTCGGTCATTTCAAATCCGTTTCTTTTAGCAAAATGTTAAGTTGCTCTTTAGCCTTTGAATAAAGCTCGAAAGCGTTGTGCAGGGCGTAAACGCCTTTATTTACGAGCATTTTCCCTTCCACAAAAACGTATTCCACATTGTCCCTGTTAGCTGAGTAAACAATGTTGGAGTAAGTTGAATTCAGTCCATCAAAGTAATTCATTGTAGGGTTCTCCAGATTTAACAAAACCAAATCGGCGCTTTTGTTTTCCACAATGCTGCCGGTAACGTCGTCAATGTGTAAAGCTTTCGCCCCTTCAATTGTGGCTAAATGGAATATCTCCTCCGCGGTCATTGCCGTTGGAGAGTGAAGCGGTTTTTGAATTAAAGAAGCGAGTCTCATTTCCGTGAACATATTCAAGTTGTTATTGCATGGCGCGCCGTCTGCTCCAAGGGAAACATTAATCCCGTTTCCCAGATACTTGGGAACGTTAGCGATTCCGGAACCGAGCTTTAAATTGGACGAAGGGCAGTGCACTATTCTTGTGTCGGCTTCTTTTAACATTTGAACTTCGGCGTCGTTAACATGAATGCCGTGCGCCAATACTGTTTTTTCATTTAATACTCCGATGCTGTTAAAGTATTCAATATTTTCCTTGCCCGTTAGTTTTTTTACCGCCGCAATTTCATTTTTATTTTCCGAGGAATGGGTGTGGAAGAGCGAGCCTTGAAATTCTTCGGTGAGATTCATTGTTTCGATTAACAATTCCTCCGAGCAAGAAAGAACAAATCTTGGGGCAAAAGCATATTTAATTCTGCCATTTCCCTTGTTGTGAAATTCTTTAGCAAATTCATACGAGGATGAAAGCGCGTCTTTAGTGGATTCTTTAAATTCAGGCATTAAGTCGTTTAAGTCCGCCATGCATTTGCCTGCAAAGGCTCTGATGCCCGAATTTATTAGCTCTTCGAATATTACTTCCTGATGGCGGATTGTTCCCATGTCCATTATTGTAGTGGCGCCGCTTGTAATTAATTCGTACAAACCTAACTGAGCTGAAATTCTTAGCGATTCTTTTGTGTGGGCATTCTCAAGGGGGAAGATTCTTTTTTGCAGCCAATCCAGAAGTTCCATGTCGTCGGCGGTTCCGCGGAACAACGTTTGGCATAAATGGATGTGAGTGTGGACGAATCCCGGAATAAGAGTAAGATTGGGAACATTCAAAACTTTGCCTTCCGCCTTGCTTTCGTCCCATTCTTCTTTTGAGTAAATTTTTTCAATCTTTCCGTTTTTTACAATTACCGTTCCCCTTTTAATTACAGGGCGATTCTTATCCGCGGTAATTATTTCCTTTGGTATTATTGTCCAATCATTCATTTTCGTTTTCCTTCATTTTCATTATTTCATCAAGCTGTTCAATAGCGTACCTAAGGTGAGGAATTACAATCGAGCCGCCCACAATCAGGGCAATGTTAAACGTTTCATAAAATTCCTGGTAAGTAGCGCCTTCCTGAACGCAACGATCGATGTGGTAGAGAATGCAATCGTTACAGCGAAGAACCATTGAAGCCACAAGCCCCATTAGCTCTTTTGTTTTTGCCGGCAATGCGCCGTCAACGTAAGCTTTGTTGTCGAGGGCAAAAAATTTGTTAAAATCCCTGAATCCCGAAGTTAAAATTCTTTCGTTCATCTCGGTTCTGTATTTTCGAAATTTTTTAATGTTATTGCTCATTCTTTCACCTTTGCTCTTTTTAATTCTTCTTTTAAATATTTGCCCGTAATACTTTCGGCAGAGTTTACCACTTCTTCCGGCGAACCTGTAGCAACAACCTTGCCGCCGTTTTCGCCGCCGCCCGGACCTAAATCGATAATGTAATCGGCAAATTTAATTACGTCCATGTTGTGTTCAATTACAATCACGGTATTTCCTTTTTCCACCAACTTGTTTAACGCCGAAAGCAAAACTTTAATGTCGTCGAAATGCAGACCTGTTGTCGGTTCGTCCAGAACGTAAATGGTTTTGCCTGTTCCAATTTTACTTAACTCTTTCGCCAGCTTTACGCGTTGAGCCTCGCCGCCGGAAAGGGTAGTGGCTTGTTGCCCTAACCGGATGTATCCTAAGCCGACGTCGTAGAGCGTTTGTAGTTTCCTTTTAATTCTCGGCTGGTCTTCAAAAAAGTTCAAAGCTTCTTCAACGGTCATTTCAAGCACGTCGGCAATTGATTTTGTTTTGAAAAGAACTTCAAGCGTTTCTTTGTTGTAGCGTCTGCCTTTACATTCTTCGCAAACAACGTAAACGTCCGGCAAAAAATTCATTTCGATTTTTATTAGTCCGTTCCCATTGCACTTTTCGCATCTGCCGCCTTTGCCGTTAAAGCTAAATCTACCAGGCTTGTAGC
>JALWSN010000004.1:7859-9710 GCA_027080245.1 Ignavibacteriales bacterium
GTTTGTAGCCAAACATTTTCGATTCGGGGAGCTGCCCGTAAAGGTCGCGAATGTAAGTAAAAAGCCCCGTGTATGTTGCGGGATTCGAACGCGGGGTTCTACCGATTGGAGTTTGGTCGATTTTAATTATTCTGTCGATGTGCTCGAGCCCTTCAATTTTATTGTACTTCAGCGGGACGGTTTTTGAGTTGTAAAATTTTCTCATTAAAATTCTAACGAGCGTGTCGTTGATTAAAGTGGATTTGCCCGAACCGCTGACGCCCGTAACGCACACGAAAGTTCCCAATGGAATTGTAACGTCAATGTTCTTAAGGTTGTTGCCTTGCGCGCCCAATATTTTAAGGACTTTCTCCGACGGCTTGCGCCGATGCGCAGGTATTTCAATGCTTTTCTTGTTTTTTAAATAATCGATTGTTAGCGAGTTGCCGTTGCCGTTGTTCAACAAATTATTTTTGAAATCCGCAACGCAAACCTTTCCGCCATGTTCGCCCGCGCCGGGTCCCAAATCCACAATAAAATCAGCGCTTTCGATGGTCTCCCTGTCGTGTTCCACAACAATAATAGTATTTCCGAGGTCTCTTAATTTTTTAAGCGAATTAATTAGTTTAATATTGTCGTGCTGGTGCAGTCCGATGCTTGGTTCGTCGAGCACGTAAAGCACGCCCGAAAGTTGCGTTCCTATTTGCGTGGCGAGCCTTATTCTTTGAGCTTCGCCGCCGGAAAGCGTTTTAGCGCTTCTGTTTAAGGTAAGGTAGCTTAAGCCCACGTTCAGCAGAAAATCCAATCGTTCGCGAATTTCTTTAATAATAGGACGGGCGATAATCCACTCCCGTTTGGTAAATTCAATATTGTCGAAAAATTGTTTGGCTTTTTCAATCGAAAGGTTGGAAACTTCGGCGATGTTCATCCCGTTAATTTTTACCGAGAGGGATTCCTTCCGCAAACGGCCTCCGCCGCAGGCTTCGCAAGGTTGAGTGGTCATGAAAGATTTAGCCCACTCCCTAACTTTTTCCGACGAAGTTCTTTTGTAATTATCCTCTAAGTAATTAACAATGCCAAAGGAATGGTAGTAAACTTGGTAAAACTTTCTGCCGTAAGAAAAAACAATTGGGCTATGCGCTTCTGATTCTCCGTAAAGAATTTTTTCAATTTGCTCCTTGGTCATTTTGCTGAATTTGGTGTCGAAGGTAAACCCGTTTTCTTTGGCTAACTCTTTCAGCCATTTGAACATGCTGTTTTTACGCGGCTTGCCGAGCGGTTCCAAGCCGCCTTCATTGATTGTTTTGTTCATGTCGGGAATAATTAAAGCCGGGTCAACTTTGCTCATTTCGCCCAGTCCGTTACATTCGGGGCACATTCCGTAAGGCGAGTTAAACGAAAATGAATTCGGCGCCAGTTCGGGAAAGCTGGTTCCGCATTTTTGACAAGAAAGGTTGCGATTGAAAATTTTGTCGTTCTTTCCGTCGCTAACAATTACAAACCCTTTGCCATAGTTCAGCGCGGTTTCAATTGATTGGCTTAATCGAAATCGTGATTTTTCGCGAACGACCAATCTATCGACAACAATTTCAATGTCGTGTATTTGGTAACGATTTACTTTAAAGTTAGGCGTAATTTCAATTATTTTGCCGTCTACCCTTGCTTTAAGAAAGCCTTCTTTCAGCATTCGTTCGAACAGTTCGCGGTAATGCCCTTTTCTGCCTTTAACTACGGGGGCTAAAATCGTAACCCGCTTTTCCGGATATTTGTCCGTGATGTAAGAAACAATTTCTTCGGGCGTCTGTTTTTCCACGCGCGAACCGCAATTAAAACAATAAGGCGTACCCAACTTTGCGTAAAGCAGTCTTAAAT
>JALWSN010000005.1:0-1931 GCA_027080245.1 Ignavibacteriales bacterium
CCTTAAAATTAGTGAGAAAATCAGATTTTCAGAGAGTCCAAATCCTTTAAAAACGCTTTTTGTAGAAACCCGAATCTTTTTTGGAATTCTTGTAAAATTTAACTTGTTGTAAAAAAATAAGTTAGAATTATTTTTGAATTTTTACTTGCTCAATTGGATTTTTAAATGTATTATTTGTTAGGATTTTGAGCGGTAGTGGGGTGTTGATAACTTGTGAATAACTTCGAAACGTGAAACGTTTCATAGACTGAAAAGTTGAATGAATTGAATTTTTGTTTTGTTAAAAGATTTTATTAAATTCAGAAAAACATTGTAACTTATTAAAAACAAATGAATTACAGATATTACTTAATGTTAATAACTTGTTGACAAAAATTCGACAAAAATTAAAAAATTAAAAAAGTGTTCTAAAATCTTAATTTTTACGGGAAAAAAATTGTGGATAACTCTTTAGCGGAAATTCAAACTAATTCGGAAAATATCTCATCGGAAGCTGCTTTAATTTGGAAGAATTGTCTCTCTATCATTAAGGAGAATGTGCCGCTTATTACTTACAATACGTGGTTTTTACCCATTAAACCTTTGAGCATCGAAAGTGGGAAGCTTAGAATTCAAGTGCCAAATAATTTTTTCATCGAATGGATTGAAGAACATTACAACACTTTAATCACGCGCGCAATTCGGCAGGTGATTGGAGAAGAAGCTGAGTTAATTTATGTCATTCTTGAGGAAGACGATCCGTTGCCCCCAATGGTTGACGCAATCGCCGAAGAAAAACCTGCTCCAAAAACAGTCGCTAAAGCAAAAGATTTCGACAACTACTTAAATCCGCGTTACACATTCGAGAATTTCATTAAAGGGGAAAATAATCAGCTTGCGCGCGCGGCTTCGGTTGCAATCAGTAAAAATCCGGGCAACACTTCTTTTAATCCATTGTTCATTTACGGCGGCGTTGGGCTTGGCAAAACCCATCTGGTTCAGGCTATTGGAAACACAGTGCTTAAGAACTTTCCGCGAAAAAGGGTAATTTACCTTTCATCCGATATTTTTACAATTGAGTTTGTCGAGGCGATTCAAAACAATAAGGTGAACGAATTTTCCGCTTTTTACAAAAGCATGGACGTGCTAATAATAGACGATATTCAGTTCTTGATTGGCAAAGAAAAGACGCAGGATTTGTTTTTCCACATTTTTAACACGCTGCATCAGATGGGAAAGCAAATTGTCCTTACAAGCGACAAGCCCCCGAAAGAATTAAAAGGAATGAACGAGAGGCTAATTTCCAGATTTCAATGGGGACTTTCGGCGGATATTCAGCCCCCTGATTTCGAGACAAGAATCGCGATTCTAAAAAATAAAAGTGAGAACTACGGAATTGAACTTTCGCCCGAAATTCTTGAATACATTGCCCATAACATTACTTCGAACATTCGCGAATTGGAAGGTTGCCTGATTAAACTGCTTGCTAGTTCTTCCTTGAGTTCAAAAGAAATCGACCTTGAATTAGTTAAGAAGACGGTTAACGAAATTTCTACAAAGCGGCAGATTAAAACTTCTATTGAGACGATTACCAAAATTGTTTGCGAACACTTCAACGTTGACGAGAATAAAGTGAGAGAGAAAAACAGAAAGAAAGAAGTGGTAATTGCCAGGCAAGTGGCGATGTATCTTGCTAAAAAACTGACTAATTTTTCTCTCAAAACAATTGGTCTGCATTTCGGCGGAAGAGACCATTCAACGGTTATTCACGCTTTCAACAACGTAGACAATATGATGGCGCAAGATCCAAAGCTTAAGGAAAAAGTGGAACATTTGCGCAATAGAATTGAATTGGGGTATTAAATATTTTTCGATTTTACTTCTCTGAAAGCTTACCAATTAAGCGAATTACTCTCCGAAGTTGTTTCTCTTTAATTGGCGCAATAATTTAG
>JALWSN010000005.1:1941-2421 GCA_027080245.1 Ignavibacteriales bacterium
ATTTAGGAGAATAAAATGAAGTTAATTAAAAATTTAAATCGAACGCAGAAGAAAATTTTACTAACCGAGCTTGGCGTGATTGTTTTAACGTTAATAATCTGGTTTGCCTTTGGCGGCGAGATTTTTACAAAAACCGAAGTTCTTGTTAAGACCACCGACCCTATTTTAGGAAACACTTACAGCGAGTGGCGTTCTCAATTTGTTTGGGGTTTGGATTTAAGCTTGATTATTAGCGGCGTTACGTTTGTTGTTAGTTTAATTGCTACATTCTTTTTAAGAAGCAAAAATTCTAATCATTAAAATAAACAGGCAACATTGTTTCGAAAATATTTTCTAACTCGGAATATTTTGCTTTCCAGCCCAAGCTTTTGAAGGCGAGCTCCGGATTGGCGTAAAGCGTTTCCGGATCGCCTGCGCGCCTGCCGCTTATTTCAAAATTAACTTTTTTGCCCGATGCTTTTTCAGCCGCGGCAATAGCTT
>JALWSN010000006.1 GCA_027080245.1 Ignavibacteriales bacterium
ACTTTGCCGCTTTGTGCAACAGGGTGGGTAAAGAGGACTGCCTTGAATTTGCCGGCGGCTCGTTTGTGTGTAATCCCAATGGAGAAGTAATCGGAAGAGCCGGCGAGGAGACGGAAGAAATTTTAATCAAGGAAATCAATCTTGACGAAGTAAAAAATTCCAACGCTAAAAAATTGTTTTTCCGCGACAGGCGTCCGGAACTTTACAAGGAGTGGTTCTAAAATTGAACAACGGAAAGGAAGGATTTTTTGAGCACGCCGTTCAAATTGCGGGAGTAATTGATTGGGAAGACGCAAAAACGGTAATCGACGCAGGCGTTAAGTTTATTGGCTTTCCGCTAAGGCTGCCAGTTAATAAGCCCGATTTAACGGAGGATGAAGCGCGCGAATTAATTAAAAAATTTCCAAAAGACGTTTTCCCCGTTCTAATTACTTACTTAAATAAGTCCGGCGAAATATTGGATTTTGTAAATTTTTTGAACGTCGAAATTGTACAACTCCACGGAGCTATTTCCGTAGTGGAACTCAGGAAATTAAAAACTATTAAGAAAGATTTGAAAATAATTAAAAGCCTAGTTGTGCGCGGTAATAATTTTGAGGAATTAACCGGCTTAGTAAAAAGCGCGCAAAATTTTGTGGACGCATTTATTACTGATACATTCAATCCCGCAACAGGCGCTTCCGGCGCGACGGGTAAAACGCACGATTGGGAAGTAAGCAAAGCTTTGGTTGAACTCTCAACAAAGCCGGTAATATTGGCGGGGGGATTAAACCCGGCAAATGTGCGCAAGGCTATTTCCGCCGTTAAACCTGCCGGTGTTGATTCCCACACGGGGGTTGAAGCCGACAATGGAAGAAAAGACGCGGCTAAGGTCCGGTTGTTTTTAGAAGAAGCGCTTAAAGGCTTTGAGCAAAACAGGGCGTAAGAATATTTTAATTTTGCGGGCAGTTTAAAATAGAAAGGTTCAATTTTCTTAAATCCGCTCAATTTTTGTTAACAACTCTGATTAATCAATCAATTTTCGTATTTTAGTATTTTGCCAAAATTTAGAATAATGCTGGCGCGTTAACGTTAAAATGAAAAAAAGACCATTAAAAATATTTTTAATCCTGCTAACATTTAGCTTTTTAGCTGGAATTAAAGCCCAAAATTTTTGCGATTTTAAAATACGCAAATATTTCAAAGGCGCGGAAGTGCGGGATATTTGCCGGGACGGGCATTACTTGTGGTTTGCCACTAACGGTTCGGGCGTTATTAGATTAAATTTACAAAACGGAAGAATTAAAAGCTTTTCGGTAGAGAAAGGAAACATTGACAATAATTACTTTTATTCTATTGCGGCATCGCCCCGCTACGTTTGGGCCGGTTCCACCGACGGATTATTTATTTACATGAAAAGCTCGCGCAGGTGGATTAAAAGGAAATTCGCCGTTGGCGGACAGCTTAGCAATTGGATTCGCTCGATTAAATACGACAAGTACGCAAAAGCCGTGTGGATCGGGCGTTTCATGTACTTAACCAAATTCGACATTCGTAAAAGGCGCTTTAAGGACTTTGACATTACGAGGAAAGGAAACAAAAAGTCCAACACAATTAAAACAATTGCCGTCGACGGAGACAGCCTTGTTTGGTTCGGCACGGAAGGCGGTTTGCAGCGTTACGACAAAAGGTTCAAAATTCAGGACGAATCGGCAATTACCTTTTACGACAACAGTTACAATTATTTCCTTGGCGAAGGGCAAATGGTTTCCATTACCGACATTTTATTTGAACGGCGGAACATTTGGATTGGAACGGACGAGTTTGTAACCAAAGAAAATCCGGACTTTAATCTTGGCGGATTATTTAAATTTGACAGGGTGAACTTTTGGAAAAAATTCACGATCGAAGACGGACTTGGCGGAAACGGCATTTACTCTTTAGCCTTAATTGGCAAATACATCTGGGCTTCCACATACCAATTCGACCGTAAACTAAGGATTAAATACGGCCGCGGTATTTCAATAATTGACCGCATTACCAACAAAGTAACAAAGGTTGTTAGCAAAGCAATCCCCGACACAATTTACAAAATTTACTACGACGGAAAGAGCGTGTGGCTTGGCGGCAAAGACGGCGTAGTAAGATTATTTTTGAACGATAGCTTTTACAATTCAATTTTAAAATAGACGGAGAAAAATGGATTTCACAATAGAACGACTTACGGAATTAAAAGAAAATTTCAATGGAAAAAGAATAGCGGTAATCGGCGACTTAATGTTGGACAGTTATTTCTGGGGAGACGTAAAACGAATATCTCCCGAAGCCCCCGTGCCCGTTGTGGAAATTGAAAACGAATTTTTCCGATTCGGCGGCGCGGCTAACGTGGCGCTTAACGTCGCAAAACTTAACGCAAAGCCTGTTCTCATTGGCGT
>JALWSN010000007.1:0-1890 GCA_027080245.1 Ignavibacteriales bacterium
GTGCAATATTATTATTGTAAATAATAAACAAAATACAAAAAAATAACAGGAGGTTAAAATGTACGGATTTGGTTTTGGTCGTAATTGCCGCGGCGGATTTGGCGGCGGTAGAGGCTTAGGCTTTGGTCGTGGTTCAATGGGCTGGCAAGCCGATTACGGATTCGGATTCCCACAAACAATTAGCGAAAAAGATGCTTTAAGACGTTACAAGGAGCGTTTGCTTTTTCACAAAAAAGAAATAGAATTGGAATTGGAATCCGTGGAAAAAAAACTCTCCGAATTGGAGGGGTAGGTTAAAGGGAGCTTACGGCTCCCTTTATTCTTTTAATACGGAAGAATTAGCGATTTCAACAACTTTAGACACAGGTAGGTGAACAATAACGGACCGCCGTAAGAGTTTAATTGAGACTGCTAACATTTGCTTGTTGTTTTCGTTTTCAAATACTTTTCCAATTACGCCTTCAAAAGGACCGTCGATTATTTTAACTTCGGTGCCAATTTTAGGAATTTCGCCAACGAAAACTTCGTTCGAATTTTCAACAACTTTTTTTAAGCTTTCAATTTCCCAATCGGGAATAATTGCCGGTTTGCCGTCGAAGAATACGGCTTTTACAATGGCGTCCTGCTGCACCGCGTAATATCTGTCCACTTCAGAACAAAAAACAAAAATGTAACTTTTAAACAAAGGCTCAACGATTTTTTTCTTTCTGTCGCTCCATTGCCGTATTGTTTTTATTGTGGGTAAATAATATTCCAGTCCCAATCCCGAAAGCTGACCGGCCGCTTTAAATTCGTGCCTGGGCTTAGTGTAGAGAGCAAACCAATGTTTTTCTAAAGAAATATTCGAGTTAATCGATTTATTTTCCATTCAAACAATATTAATTTTTTGACGTGGCTAATTTAAGTAAATTATTCTAAAATTACAGAGCCTCAACGGAATGCTGAAAAAATAGACTGACAAACGCAGGATTGTAATTATGAATGATGAATGTTGAATTATGAATGGATTTTTGAAGGGTCTTAAGGAATAAGTCTTAAGCGATAAGTTTGTTGAGTTTTGCGCTGTTCGGTTTGCGCATGATATTTTTAGCATCCCGCCTAATAAAGAGGGTGGCCGTTTGCCTCCGCATTCTTCGTAGTCTCGGTTTATCGAGACGGCGACGGATCATCCAATCATTTACAAGAGTAGGTTCGGGGAAGAGTTCCTTGACTATTCTTGTAGATTCATTAGTTACATGCCTACGGCGCTAAGTCCCAGCGGAGCGACGTCTTTGCAGAACACAAAATAACAACACAAAAAAGTAGCTCTGGAGGAGCGTAACTTGCAGAGGATGGATGGCCGGACAATTATTTTGATTTCATTGATTGTCAATTTTCGATTTTTTTTGAATCTCAACACTTTTATTTATTGAGCCTTTTATTAATTATTTGCAGATTGTTTCTTCCCCCTAAGCAAAATGCGCGGAGGAGTTCGGAAACCAATCAGCGCTTTTCCCCCATTCAAAAATCAAACAAGCACCAAGAGCCACGGACCAACCAACAACTCTAATTATCCGTTCATCCTTAATCCAAATAAAGCGAGAGTTTTCCTTTCAGCAAAAATTTTTTGTGACACAAATTTTTAATTAGCATTGTACATTAAATGTCCCACTGGGGCAAAAACGCCTCACTTAAATCTCGGCTATTTTCAAAGAAAGACTCTAAAAATGCTTTTTTTAGCTCAAATAATAGGTGTTTCAGAGTAAAACTGTTCGAATTGCCGCAGGCACACTATTTGCATTGCAAAAGGTATGATACAGTTAATTAGCAACGACATACGGATTAGGAAATATGTTTCTTTAATAGCGGAGAAGGTTCGAATGAACATGGCGCTAATTGATCCGGATTTAG
>JALWSN010000007.1:1900-2408 GCA_027080245.1 Ignavibacteriales bacterium
CCGAAATATTTGACGCCAATCCAAAAGTAATTTTTATTGACAACGACGCGCTAAACTTTTCAGCGGAGAAATTAATTGCTGCGGTCAAGAAGATTTGCAGCAGGACAAATATCATTTTCCTGACTTCGGATTTTTCCAAAGAGCTGGGTTCAAAAATTCTACCTTACGGAATTCATTATTACGCAATGAAGCCCGTTTCGGAAAAAGAGCTGTTGGAAGTAGTTAATTCTTTAATTAAAAACAAAAAAGTAAGGAGCTAATCATGAAACGAACGCTAATATTTTTTAGTGTAATTTTGATTCTAACATTTTTTAACGGAAATTTATTTGCTCAATCGACTTTGAACTGTAAAACGTGCCACGGCGGGATAGTAACGCTTTGGCAGAACGGCGCTCACGGCAACACGCAATCGGACGTTGCCGACGAGTTAGCAGGCGAATGGGTTGGCAAAACCCCCGACGAGGTTATTTCCGGCGAAGATTGCATCGCATGCCACGGAGCGTTAGCC
>JALWSN010000008.1 GCA_027080245.1 Ignavibacteriales bacterium
TCAAAAAATCTTTAGGCTTGTGAGAAACAATACTGTGTTACAAGCCGTAGAAAAGGAAACAAAATTGGATTAAAGGTAAAACCATGAAAAAAAATAAATTCTTCTTCGTAATTTTTGCGTTACTATTTGTAGCGTCTCTTTCGTTTTCTCAAACAATTAAAATTAAAATAGTTGAAACAACAGACACTCACGGCGCGATTTTCCCATACGATTTCCTAAACCAAAAACCATCGAATTATTCGTTGGCAAACATTCAAACTTACATTAAAGCGCAGCGGCGGGACACAAGTCGGGCGTTTTTATTATTTAGCGACGGGGATATTCTTCAGGGAACACCGGTTGTTTATTACTCGAATTTTATTGACGTTCAAGAGCCTAACATTTGTGCGAGAGTAATGAATTACATGCGTTACGACGTTGGAACTATTGGAAATCACGACATTGAGGCGGGTCACAAGGTTTACGACAAAGTAAAAAAGGAGCTTAACTTCCCTTGGCTTGCTGCTAACGCTGTTGACGTAAGAACGGGAAAACCCTATTTTCAGCCTTACGCTGTTTTCGTTAGAAAGGGAATTAAAATTGCCGTGCTCGGTTTAATTACCCCGGGAATTCCAAACTGGTTGCCGCCTAATATTTACAAGGGTATTGAATTTCAGGATATGATTGAATCCGCGCGAAAGTGGGTGAAAATAATCAAACAAAAAGAAAAGCCCGATTTGTTGATCGGGTTATTTCATTCAGGCGTTGATTACACTTACGGTGGCGAAGACGAAAAGACCTACAAAAACGAAAACGCCTCTCTGCTTGTGGCTAAAAAGGTTAAAGGTTTCGACGTTGTTTTTGTAGGGCACGACCATCACGGCTGGAACGAATGGACAACTAACGACTTTGGTAAAAAGGTTCTTATTATTGGGGGAACTCACTCCGCAATTGTTTTCGCTACCGTAAATATTGAGTTTTCGCTCAATGGAAAAAACAAAGTTTTAAAAAGCGTTAACGGAGAACTAATTCGCTCGAACAAATTTCCGCCCGACAGTCTCTTTTTAAAAAAGTTCAGCGCCGATTTTGCAAAAGTTAAAAAATACGTAATGCAGCCGATAGGCGTTTTTGAAAACGCTATTTCAACAAAAAGCGCTTTCTTTGGGGATTCGCCGTTTGTAGATTTAATTCACGAAATTCAACTTGGCATTACCGGGGCGGACGTTTCTTTCGCCGCTCCCCTTTCCTTTAACGCCGTAATTAAAAAAGGCGTTGTTTACGTTAAAGACATGTTTAAACTTTACCATTACGAAAATTTCCTTTACACAATGAGGCTTTCGGGACGCGAAATTAAAGACGCTCTCGAATATTCTTACGCCAATTGGTTTAATCAAATGAAAAATCCCGAAGACCATTTGCTCAAATTCGAAAACGCCAAAGGAAATTCTCCCGAGCGCGCAAAGCCAATACTGGCGGGAAGGTTTTACAATTTTGATTCCGCCGATGGAATTCAATACGTTGTTGACGTTACCAAACCGGCAGGCAAAAGGGTTAAGGTTATTCGATTTCTTAACGGCAAAAAATTCGACTTAAATAAATTTTACAAGGTAGCCGTTAATTCCTACCGCGGCAACGGCGGGGGCGGACATTTAACCCGCGGCGCAGGACTAACCAAAGAAGAATTAGCCGGCAGGTTAATCTCTTCTACGGACAGGGATTTCAGAAGCTACGTGATTGATTGGATTAAAAAACATAAAGTTGTAAATCCAAAAGCAAATAATAATTGGAAGGTGATTCCGGAAACCTGGGCGGAGAAAGGAAAGGCAAGGGATTGGAAATTATTGTTCGGCGCCGGGGAAAAATAAATTTTTGTCTGCGTTCTATTTTCGTCGAACAAATTAGTTCTTTGCCCGTCTAAAAATTTTATGCGCTAAAATTATTTTTGGGGTCATTTTATTTTTAAATTCAGGAGGCTAAATATGAAACGAAAAATTTCTTTCGGCGGCTTTGTTTTCTTTTCCTTTTTGTTAGCCGCCGCATTAAGCGCGCAAACGTCCTTGTACGTTCCGTTCAATATTCAAAAAGCTTACCGCAACGGCACAAGGAGTTACAACGGGGCTCCGGGCGCAAAGTATTGGCAGAACAGAGCAAGCTACAAAATTACAGCCGAAATATTTCCTTCAACAAGTTTGCTTGACGGCGAAGAGACGGTAAAGTATTTCAACAACTCGCCGGATACGCTTAAAAGAATTGTCGTAAAATTGTTTCAAAACATTTTTAAAAAGGGCTCTCCCAGAGCCTGGCCAATGCGCGCCGACGGCATGACGGACGGAGACGTAATTAAAGCAATTACGGTTAATGGAAAACAAATTGACGTTTCGGAAAAATCAAAATCCGTTTTTGTTAGCGGAACTAATTTGATTATCCTTTTGAAAAACCCTCTGCCGCCTAAAAGCTCAATAGAATTGAGGTTCGATTGGGAGTTTAAAATTCCGGACAAAGTCCAGCTGAGAATGGGAAACTACGGCGACGGCGACATGTTCATTAGTTACTGGTATCCGCACATTGCCGTTTACGACGACGTTAACGGTTGGGACATGTCCAATTACGAAGGCAACGTTGAATTTTACAACGACTTTGCAGACTACGATTACACGGTGAAAGTTCCCGATGGATTTACCGTTTGGGGCGCCGGCAAGCTAGTTAACGCAAAGGAAGTTTACCAACCGCAGATTCTTAAAAGATTAAACGAGGCTCTTAAAAGCGACAAAACGATTAGAATAATAACAGCAAAGGACAGAGAAGAAAATAACGTAACCAAACACAATCAAATCAACTCGTGGCATTTTGTGGCTAAAAATGTTACCGATGTCTCTTACGCAATTAGCGATAGTTATTTATGGGACGGCGCAAGCGTTGTGGTAGATCCCAGAACAGGACGCCGGGCTCTTACGGATGTTGTTTACGAAAAGGGGACGGTGAACTTCGACGAGGGAGCTCAATTCGCACGCGGAACAATCGGCTATCTTTCAAACGAATTGCCCGGCTTTACTTATCCCTACTCTCACCATACTACCTTTTGCAATAAAGGCAGAGGCGGTGGAATGGAAACGCCAATGATGGCTGACGACGGCGCGCCCAAAAATCGCTCGAGAACGATCGGTTTGATTTCGCACGAAATTACTCACACCTACTTCCCATTCATCATGGGAACAAACGAAGAAAAATACGCGTGGATGGATGAAGGCTGGGCGACGTTTTTCCCAACGGAAGTTATCGCTAAGTTTGCGCCGGACTACGATTATTGGGCGAGCAGAGTTCGCGCTTACGAAAATGCCGCCGGCAACGAAACAGAGCTTCCGCCAATTATTCCTTCCTATTCCAACCGTGGGCGTTTCGCCCGAACGGCGTTCTACAACAGACCCGCTTGCGCTTACCGGGAATTGGAAGAATTGCTCGGAAGAAAACTTTTCAAAAAAGCTTTGCTTGAATACATGAAAAGATGGCACGGTAAGCATCCTATTGCGTGGGACTTTTTCTTTACTATAAACGACGCGGTAGGCAAGGATTTAAGCTGGTTCTGGAAACCGTGGTTCTTTGAGCAAGGTTACCCGGACTTAGCGGTTAAGGATGTTAGCGCAGGCAACGGTAAAGTTACCGCCACAATTTTGAAAAAAGGAAACATCCCAACAAGAGTTAAAGTTACGTTTGTTTTTGCCGACGGTTCGAAGCGGGTAAAAAGTTTGAAAGCGGACGTTTGGGCTAACGGCGCAAGCGAAGTTAAGGTTTCTTTAAACGCTTCCAAGAAAGTTAAGAAGGTTGTTGTTGGAGACAAACACATCCCCGATTCCGTTAGAAGCAATAATACTTTTGAACTTTAATTTGAATATTTGGCGAACCGCCTGTGCCGCGGGCGGTTCGCAAACTTTACCATGAGAAAAAACAGCAAATTTAGGCTTTTGGACGTTGCTTCAATTTCGTTCGGGCATTTTGTGCACGATGTTTTTTCGTCTTTCCTTGCGCCTATTCTTCCTATTTTAATCGACAAGCTAAGCATGTCCTACTCGATTGCCGGCTTGCTTTCTTTGGCGCAAAGGGCGCCCGCGCTTTTCAATCCGTTAATCGGACTTTTTGCCGATAAGCTTTCGGCTCGGTATTTATTGGTTTTTGCGCCTTTGGTTACAGCGACCAGCATGAGCCTTTTGGGTTTGGCGCCAAGCTACATTTATTTGTTTGTTTTAATGTTGTTCATGGGAATTGGAGCTTCAATGTTTCACGTTCCCGGACCTGTTGTCATTCGGCAGGTTTCCGGCAACAGAATTGGAAAAGGAATGAGCTTCTTTATGTTCGGCGGAGAAATAGCCCGCAGCGTAGGACCGATGGTTATTTTAGGGGCGGTCTCGCTTTGGGGATTGGAGGGAACTTACCGCCTGATTCCGTTTGGAGCGCTTGCTTCGATTGTGTTATTTTTCAGACTGAAAAACATTGACTTTACGCCTGTAAAGGGCAGAAAGTCCAATAATATTGGGGTCAAACAAACCATTAGGGAAATAACCCCGCTATTCTTGACTATTGGAGGGGCTACATTCTTCATAGCCTTAATGAAAGGGGCTTTGACGGCTTTCCTTCCAACGTTCATTACTTCCAGAGGGGAAACGCTTTGGGCGGGAGGGGTGGCGCTTACTTCTCTGCAAATAGCCGGCGCGGCGGGCTCTTTTTTGGCTGGAACTTACTCCGATAAACTCGGAAGAAGAAGGGTTCTTTTAATTGTCGCCGTTGTCTCGCCTTTCCTGATGCTTGCCTTTAACTTTGTTCCACAAATTTACTCCATTCCCCTTTTGTTGTTGTTGGGTTTTTTCATCTTTGGAACCACGCCCGTAATTTTGGCTATCGTAAACGATAACGCATCCGCTACGCCCGCCTTTATTAACGGAATTTACATTACCCTTAACTTCGGAATTAGCGGAGGCGCTGTTTTTCTTATAGGTTTGTTTGGGGATTTGATTAGCCTTTCCACTACGTTTAAGGTTGTCTCTTTCTCTTCTTTCTTTGCCGTGCCGTTTATTCTTTACTTGAAAAAGTTCAACGTCTAAAAATCATCTTAACGCATTCTTCGCATGAACAACATCCGCTTGATTTCGTTTTTAAATGTAGCCTCGAACACAAGGAGTTTGGCGATTTGCTCCTTGTTTAATATCCTTCTCAAGGAGTTGAAATACTTCATCCTGTTCCGCGCAAGCTTTTTATCCACATCGATTATTTTTTGAATCAACGGCTCGTAAAGCGTTTGCTCTTTTTCTTTAAGTGCCGCGCGTAAGGAGTCGGTTAGTTTGTCCTTTATTTTGTTTAACCTTTTTTGTTGCCTGATATTTTTATTTCGAATCGCAAAAAACTTAATTGCCGTTTCGTCGTCCATATTCAACAACTCAATCAATTTGGCTTTTTCAAGTTGCTCCATTTTCCTCAAGCGTTCTCTTCGCATCATTCCCATCATGTGTTGCGCTTCCAAAATTTGAGCGGTGAAAAAAAGAAGCAACGCAAAAATAAAAACTAACTTTTTCATTTTATTCCTCTAAAATAGTTTTAATTTTTTCAAATTCGTGTAAATGGAATTGTATTCGTTGTCGTCAATAATATTAAATAAATCGTTGTCATTCAAGAGGGCGGTTTCGTAGTAATCAAGTAAATCGGATGAATTAGCGCCCGAAATTCCTAAGTTGATTTCCCTGTTGTAAAGAGAGTCGATCGGAGCGATTGAGTAAAGCTGATTTTCCAAGTAAAAGTTTACCATTTCCGCTTGAGCGGGAGTTAAGCCGTCGGAAGCAGGAATTTTTTCGACGTAGATTTTGCTTTGAAAAGACGAATTAAATAAACTCGAGAAAAACAAAAGTGAAAGGATTGAGAAAAGCGCAAATGCAAAGGACGGGGAAAGCTTAAATTTGGCTTTGCTTCTTCCCGCAGTTTCGAGTTTTTGCTTTGCTCTCGGCAACAAGTTCGGGAAATAATTTCCGTCCACAGGTTTTTCTTTTCCAAGTAAATCCAACGCATTTAATTTCGCCGTAATTTGTTCGTAAAGCGCTTTTAATTCGCCGTCCTTTTCCATCAGGTTTAAGAACGCCTTTTCTTCCTCGCGGGTTAGCGTTCCTGACAAGTATTTTAGTATTATTTCTTTTTTACTCGACATTCATCTTTTCCGTTATTTTTTTTATTGCGTGAAAATAATTGGCTTTCAATGCGCCAACGCTTTTGCCTGTTATTTCTGCTATTTCTTCGTAGCTAAGCTCTTCAAATCTTCTTAGCAAAAATACTTCCCGCTGTTTGACGGGCAGTTCCTTTAGAATTTCGTTTAACCTTTCAAGGCTTTCTTTGTCCTCGGTGTTTTTTACAACGTCTTCGTTTGTTCTCAGATTTTTAGCCGAGTCGGAATCGATTGGCAGAAAAGACTTCAACTTCATTTTTTTAATGTAGTTCAAAGCCTGGTTGTGCGTAATTCTAAAAACCCAAGTGTAAAACGAAGATTTGAACTCGAAAGTTTTTAATTTTTTGTAAAGAACAATTATTACTTGCTGCGTAATTTCGTCCGCGTCAAAATGATTTCCAAGCATCCTGCGAGCGTGCCAGTAAATTTTGCTCTGGTAACGTTTTAACAGCTCGTTAAAAGCCGATTCGTTCCCTTCCAGAAATTTTTTAATTAAATCGTAATCAGAAACCGCTTGCATTCTTTTCCTTGCTTCAAACCATTGGACATGCTTCGGCGCCGAATGGTTTAATCAAACTAATATTTTTATTCCTTTTAAAAATAGTCCATTTGAACCGATGAAAAAAAATAAAATTCATTTAAACCTTTTTTGAAAGAGCCGTGTCAAAAGTTCGAAAACCAAAAAAATATCAACATAAACATTGGAGGAAAAAATGAAAAAGCTCTGGAAATTAACAACGATGGCAACACTGATATTTGCGGCTACGATTATGGCGCAACCATTTGGGCATGGCGGCATGGGCGGTTTTTCGGGAATGGGTTTCTGGAAAGCCCGCCTTGTGAAAGCTTTGAATTTAACGGACAAACAAAAGGCGGAATTCTTAAAATTAAAAACCACTCTTCAAACGAAGGTGGTGGACTTAAGAGCCCAAATTCAGAAAAACAATCTGAAGTTAAAAGAACTTTACGCCGCCAATAATTTGGACGAGCCCGCAATTAGAAATCTAATTAAAGCCAACGGCAAAATACAGTTGAAAATTAAATCGCTAATGGTTGACAACTGGTTTAAAATGTACAACTTACTCGACAAAGACCAACAAAAGATTTTCAAAAAAGCCACAGGTAGAATGCTTCAGGGAATGAAGGCGAAAATGATGCGCGCCTTTGCGCATGGCAGGCAAGGCTTCGACGGAAAGCCCTGCCGCCGCTGGCGATGATTGGTTTTTTAGAAACACAAAGCCGTAGAACATTGTAGAGTCGGGACTATCCTTAAGGCGGGGCTGTTTGCCCCGCTTTTTTATTGGTCGAACCCAAACTAAGCATTAGGCGGAAAAAAATCGCGGAAAAAAGAAGCGCAAGGAAGAGTTTAATTAAATATCGCCAAGCGGCGGGCGCAAAACAATTTCCTCGCTTACGGCTGTTGATTTGTTTAAATACGCTTGTAAAAAAATTTCAGCAACATCGTCGGCGGACATCATTCTGTTGCCGAATTCATTAAGCGAATCGTTGTTCCACATCGGAGTGCGCGTGGCGCCGGGGTAGATGTTTATTATTCTGACGTTGTGCTCCCGCGTCTCTTCTCTCAAAACTTTTGAAAACATTTTTAAGCCGGCTTTGGAAGCCGAGTAAACCGCAGAGTTTTTGAAGACTTTTTCCGTGGCTACGGAAAGATTGTTTATTATTGTCCCGCGCTTTCTTTTAATCATTTCCGGCAAAACCAGTTCCGTAGTGAAAATTGCGCCAAGCAAGTTCGTTTTGATTATTTTTCCCGTCTCTTCAACCGAAGTTTCCAACACTTGTTTAAAAGAGGTAATTCCGGCGTTGTTGATCAGACAGTCAATTTCAAATTTTTCCGAAAGCAATTCGTAAGCTTTTTTAATTGAATTGAAGTTCGTTAAATCCAGCGGCGCGGGAATAATTCCGCCCTTGCCTTTTGTAACGTATTTGTTTAATTCGTCTTCGTTCCGCGAGGAGATGGCAACGGTAAATCCCGCCTCGCGAAACTTTTTTGCAATCGATTTTCCAATGCCGGAGCTTGCGCCCGTAATCCAAATAATCGAAGACATGATTAAATTTTTGCTTTGCCTATTAAATTAAGAAATTCCGACCGGGTTCGAGCGTCTTCCTTGAAAACGCCGTGAACGGCGGAGGTTGTAGTAATTGAATTTTGCTTTTCCACGCCCCGCATCATCATGCACATGTGGTAGCCTTCCGCCACAACGGCTACGCCGCGCGGGGACAAATATTTTTCAATGGTGTCGGCTATTTGTTGAGTCATCCTTTCCTGAACTTGTAGTCTGCGCGCAAATACGTCAACTATTCGCGGGATTTTGCTAAGCCCGATTATTTTTCCGTTTGGAATGTAAGCCACATGGATTTTGCCGTAAAAAGGAATCAGGTGATGCTCGCACATGCTGTAAAAGTCAATGTCTTTCACTATTACCATTTCGTCGTATTTCTCGTTGAAGATGGCGCCGTTAATTATTTCGTCGATGTCTTTTGTGTAACCCTGCATCAGGAACTCGTAAGCTCTCGCCACTCTTTCGGGAGTTCGCTTAAGCCCTTGTCTGGTAGGGTCTTCGCCAATCTCAACAAGCAATTCTTTAATTAATTCGGATGCTTTCTCTATGTTCAATTTTATTCTCCTTTGTATTCAACGTAATTGTTTTCCGTTTCGTAGATCTTTACCGAGTAAAGCTTGCCTTCGGGAATTTTGTCTTCAAGCTCATCCCAAATTGCCTTGGCAATGTTTTCCGAAGAAGGAATTACTCCTCGAAGGAACTCAACGTCGGTATTTAAATTTTTATGGTCAAGTTTTTCGATAACGTTCTTGCGAATTATTTTTTTTAGATTGTTTATGTCTATTACGTAGCCTGTTGTGGGATTTATTTTCCCGGCGACAACCACCTCTAAAGTGTAATTGTGTCCGTGCCAATTGGGATTGTTGCACTTGCCAAAAAGTCTTGCGTTCTCTTCGTCCGTAAGTTCGGGGTTGTGCAGGCGGTGAGCCGCACTGAAAACTTCACGTCGCGTTACGTAAAGCATCCTTTAAATCTCCGCAAGCGCTTTTTTTACTTCTTCGGCGTGCCCCTTAACCTTTACTTTCGGGAATATTTTAACCACCTTGCCTTTTTCGTCAATAATTACAGTGGTTCTTTCAACCCCCATGTATTTTCTTCCGTACATGCTTTTTTCTTTCCACACGCCGTACTTTTCCAGAACTTTCCTTTCTGTGTCGCTTAAGAGGATGAACGGCAATTCGTACTTTGCCGCAAATTTCTTGTGCGATTCCGGAGAGTCCGGACTAACGCCTATTATTACCGCGTCCAGGTTCTGAAATTCGGGAAACGAATCTCTGAAATCGCATGCCTCTTTTGTACAACCAGGGGTGTTATCCTTGGGGTAGAAGTAAAGAACCACTTTTTTCCCAGCGAAATCT
>JALWSN010000009.1 GCA_027080245.1 Ignavibacteriales bacterium
GGTCAACAGGCTTTTGCAAAGCTCTTTGTAAGTCCCTTTGCATTCTAATGATTACGTCCTCGTCCTCTGTTGGCTCGGGAAGTTTTGGCAATTCCACTTGGTCGCTGTTTTTTTCAATAGTCTTAGTTGCAGCAACTAATTTGTTCTTGGTAAGCGCCGGTAAAACCAATCCGGCAAATACTCCGACGCCCATTTTTTTCAGGAAATCATTCCTGTCGTATTTTTCGTTCAATTTGCTTTCCAGCTTATTTCCCTGTTCCTGCTGGATTATTTTATTTTCTTTTTCTGCCATTACTTACTCCAGCTAATTTTTGAAAAATTATATTTTGAACTCAAAGTTTGCGGCGAATGTTGTGGAAGAATTGCCGGATTGCGGCGAGGTAATTTTTACGTTCGGGGCAATTGAAAATCCTTTTGCCGGAACAAAGTTCAAGCCGCCTACAATGTATGTGTTGCCGTCGTTGTCTACGCTTGTGTTCGGGTCAAACAAATCTACTCTGGCAAACGCTTCTACTATTTTCGAAAATTTTACATCCGCAAATACCGAAATTATGCTCTTCGTTACATCGTAACCGCTTTGGTTCATTAAATCGTATTCTCCGCCAAATCTTATCTTTCCAGTAGAATAAGCCGCAAAGCCGCCAAATACCGTTGTAGTTCCGCTTACCGTGCCTTTGTCGAATCCTTCAAAACTTGCCGAGGCGCCTACGTTAAATCCGCCTTTGGATATTTTAGCATCTCCGTAGAGCAATTGGAGGGAATATTTCTTGTAGTTGTCCGATTCCATCTTCTTGTAGCCGCCGCCGTTGGTTATCATTGCACTTAAGTTTAACTTTTTGGCTAATTTTAAGAAATAACCTATTCCCAAATCCGCCGAGCTGGCAAAGTGGTTCTTGTCCATTGGAGCTTTCTCAATGAACCTGAAGCCCCAGTTGTGCTCTTCCACGTTGAACATATTTAATCCTTGGAGACCAAACACAAACTTTCCGTATTTTGTTTTCCAGCTCAAAGCGGCTATTTTTAAGTAAGCACTCAGGCGATTGTCCTTGCCTGTGTTGAATCTGCCTACGTCGGTGGTGAATTTGTAGGAGATGTTTTTGGTTAAAGCTTTAGAGTAGGAAAAATAAACTCTGCGAATTTCAAACGAGTTTGTTACGGAATTGTCCTTGTTGTAAGAATAATCGAAATAGACTTTTCCGCCGATTTTGCCCTGGGCAAACATTGTTGTGGTTGCAAATAATAATGCCGCTACAATAGAAAGATACTTTTTCATTTTTTTACCTCCTCAGTAGAATTTAGTGAATCGTTAATAGTATTTATTTCTTTTTTGAATTCTTTAATTCCTTTGCCTAAACCTTTTGCCATTTCAGGCAATCTTTTAGCGCCAAAGAAAATTAAGAAAGCGAAAAGGATAATTAGAATTTCAGGCGTTCCGATATTTCCAAACATAATTACTCCTTATTGTTAATTTACAATTTCTGTAAAAAGTTCAATTTACGTGCCAAAAAACAACGAAAATTGAATTCTACATTTTTGAGCTAAAAAAGGGATTTCATTATTTTCACTAAATCAGGACAAAAAATCTTAAAAAACGATATTTCGTTTTTAAAGGCGAAATTTCGTTGCAAGTCTTAAGGAATAAGTCTTAAGTGGTAAGTATTTTGAACTTCACGGATTTAAAAAAAATGCACATATTTTGCAGAATGAGCCCCGCTGTGCTGGATGATTGGATGCATGGATGGATGGTCTGCATTCTTCACGATTTTAGGGGGGCGACAAAAGGTTACATTGCCGTTAACCCACGGATTTATCCGTGGGGGGAAAGATAGCGTCCCCCAAGTACAACCTCAAACCGTTTTAACGGTTTTCCCACACCGAGAAACACATTCCATAAAACCTGTAAACAGGATCCGGGGTCTTTTCTCTTTCTTTTAATTTCCAACAGCTATCCCGAAAGGATGGCGTTGCCAAAGCTGTTGGTTAATGAAATTATTCTATTTTAAAACAAATGCACTCTTGTTCTTTCTTTCTCTTTGCTCAATTAAATCCTTTACTTCGATACCTTCGGTATCGTATTTTATTTTTTGTTAATCTTTTCTACAAACATTCGACTCCTTCGGAGTCGGCGCTCCGGAGGGGTGGAGTAATGGATTGGTGGATGAATGGATAATTGGGGTCTTAGTTAGATTCACTTTCGAACAATCTATTACTGCTTTTACAAAAATATCTTGTGGGAATACTCTTCCTTTAATCGTCCATTCATCCATCTTCTATTAATCAAAAAGTCAAGTAAAAACAGTACACCATAAACAAAAAATATTGTTTTAGACTTTTGGTCTCGCTTTCGTCTGCATTGACCTTCCCAGTCGTCAGTAGTCCATATTATACAATTTTT
>JALWSN010000010.1 GCA_027080245.1 Ignavibacteriales bacterium
CGCCGTAATGGGTTCCAATTTAAACATGACCAGAACGCCCGACGCGCACTTCCTTGCCGAAGCCCGCCACAACGGAACGAAGACGGTTGTCTTTTCGCCGGATTTTAGCCAGGTGGCAAAATACGCCGACCAATGGGTTCCCCTGCACGCCGGAAGCGACGGCGCTTTTTGGCTTGCCGTATCCCACGTAATCTTAAAAGAATTTCACCACGAAAAGCAAATCCCCTTCTTCATCGACTACGTTAAAAAATACACCGATTCGCCTTACCTCGTCGAATTGGTTCAAGACGAAGAAGGCTACAAACCGGGCAAACTGCTGCGGGCAAATAGAATTGAAAAATACAAAAATACTGAAAACGGCAAATGGAAATTCCTTAATATTGACGCGGTTACCAACGAGCTGGTGATGCCAAATGGAAATTTAGGACATCGCTGGGATAAAAATTCGGGCAATTGGAATTTAAAGTTAGAAGATTCCGAAAGCGGCGCCAAATTTTCGCCGTTGCTTACTTTACTTGAAGATCACGACGACATTCTTCAAGTTCAATTCACCGAATTCGGATTGAACAAAAAAAGCTTGCGCGGCGTTCCCGTAAAGTTCATTGAAACCACAGATGGCAAGAAAATTCCCGTAGCCACAGTTTACGATATTACAATGGCGCAGTACGGCGTGAACCGCGGATTGGAGGGAGAATATCCCGCCGATTATTCGGACAAGGACGCAGCCTACACTCCCGCTTGGCAGGAAATTTTTACGGGCGTCGACCGTAAAACCGTTATTCAATTTGCGCGCGAATGGGCTAACACAGCAATAGCCACAAACGGAAAATGCATGATTATTATTGGCGCAGGCGTTAACCATTGGTACCACAACAATTTAATTTACCGCGCCGGAATAATGGCTTTAATGCTTACCGGTTGCGTGGGCAAGAACGGCGGCGGCTTGAACCACTACGTGGGGCAGGAAAAATTAGCGCCGGCAGATTCGTGGGGCGCCATCGCATTCGCAAAAGACTGGAACAACGCCGTGCGACTTCAGCAAACGCCCATCTGGTACTACATGCACACTTGCCAGTACCGCTACGAAGGCTATTTTTCCCATTACAACAAGTCGCCTGAAAACGAATGGACTAAAGGACACCTTGCCGACAAAATTTTCAAAGCCGTACGAATGGGCTGGATGCCTTTCTTCCCGCAATTCAATAAGAACACGCTTGAACTTGCCAAAGAAGCTACGGAAAACGGAGCGAAGACGGACGAGGAAATCAAACAATACGTAATTGAAAAATTAAAGAACAAGGAACTTCAATATTCCGTAGCCGATCCCGAAGCGGAAGAGAACTTCCCACGTCTCTGGTACGTTTGGCGCGGCAACGCAATTTCCGGCAGCATGAAAGGTCACGAGTATTTGCTTAAACATTATTTGGGAACGCATTCCAATTTAATAGCCAAAGAATCGGAAACGGAAAGAACCGAAGAAGTTAATTGGAGGGAAATCGCCCCTGTTGGGAAACTTGATCTTGTCGTAAATCTGAATTTCCGAATGGACACTTCGGCATTGTATTCGGATATTGTTTTACCGGCGGCTTCCTGGTACGAAAAAACGGATTTAAACAGCACGGATTTGCATTCGTTCATTCACCCCCTTTCACCTGCAATTGCGCCTGTTTGGGAATCCAAAACGGATTGGGAAATCTTTCGCGAAATTGCCCGCGTTACAAGTAAATTCGCCGAGCGGCATTTGAAAGGAATTCGGAAGGATATTGTTTCGGCGCCGCTTGCTCACGATTCGCCCGACGAAATTTCCCAGCCTCAAATTCGCGATTGGTTCAAGGGGGAATGCGAACCCGTTCCCGGCAAAACAATGCCTAAAATCGCTATTGTGGAAAGGGACTACACTCAAATTTACAACAAGTTTATTAGCCTTGGCAGGAACGTCGAGGAGAACGGACTTGGCGCACACGGAAATAAATATGATTGCAAGGATTTTTACAACGAGCTTTTGAACGCGCCGGATTTGCCCAAAGTAAATATTAATGGCGAAGTTTTTCCTTCCATTAAGGAAGACAAACACGCCGCAAATGCAATCATGTTCCTTTCCTCGTTAACCAACGGGGAGTTGGCTTTCCGCGCTTACAAGAACGCCGAAGGTAAAACAGGTTTGGCGCTTACGGATTTGGCGGAAAGCAACAGGAACGTAAGACTCGACTACGCCAATTTGCAAGCCCAGCCGCGGCGCTACAACACTTCGCCCATCTGGTCTGGAATCCTCAATAACGGCAGGGCTTACGCGCCTTACGTCGTCAACACGGAAAGGTTAATCCCCTGGCGCACTTTAACGGGGCGTCAGCATTTTTACCTTGACCACGACGTTTACATTGCCTTCGGGGAAAA
>JALWSN010000011.1 GCA_027080245.1 Ignavibacteriales bacterium
ACGGACACGTTGTTAAGAAAGAAATTAATATTGGCGAATTTAGCAAGTTGGAAATTTCGGGGATATTTTCGGCGAAGGTTTTTGTGGGCGGCGAGGCGAAGTTAAAATTAATAGCGGAAAAAAATTTAATTAAGTACATTAAAATTCGCAGAAAAGGCAAAAGGCTAATAATTTATTCCACAAGGAATCTTTCCCCGCGTAGGAAATTGCTTGTCTTAATTAAAACTCCAACTCTTGAATCGATTGAATCATCGGGCGTTACAAGGGTATTTGCCAAAGGAATTCAAGCTGAAAGATTTGACGTTGAAGTTAGCGGCGCATCCGAAGTAAAAATAATTGGCAGAGGCGTTAAATTAAATGCCGACGTAAGCGGCGCAAGCTATTTGAACGCGCAACATTTTGTGGCTGACGTTGTGGAAGCGGATTGTAGCGGCGCCTCGAAAGCGCTGGTAAACGCTAAAGGGAAACTGATTGCCGACGCTTCCGGCGCCAGCTCGATTTTGTTTGTGGGCGAACCCAAAGTAGTGAAAACGGACGTTTCCGGTATTTCAAAAATTAAAAGATTGAAATAATTGAAAAAGTGAGAGTAGTTGAGGAAAACCACCCGCCGTTTCTTTTGGCGGGTTTTTTTTAATCTGAAAGGAAAATAAAAACGCAAAGACGGCAAAATTATTCTAATTACCGCGCTAACAATTCACTGCTTTCGTGGCTGGATTGAAATAGCCGAAAGGCATTCAACTCTGCCTTTGATTTTGAGCCTCGCTCATGGCGTGGAAATAAAAAAACCCCGGGCTGTCGCTCGGGGAATTTATTAGGAAAAACCAAATTGGTTTATTTTTTAAATTTCTTCAAGATATCTTTTACCGCGGATTTGTGAACCATGAAATCCATCATCTTCAATTTCACGTAGCCTTCGCTGTAAAAGAAGTAACCTTTGTTTTTACCGTTGTAAGCGCGCGAGCCGGAATCTTTAATTAGGAACCAATATTTGCCGTCTTTGTCAATTTTGTAACCTACAAGATGAATTCCGTGGTCGTCCGTAGTTGTTTTATTGCTAAAGCGGAATTGCCGCGCGTCGTCGTTAATGTACTCAAAAGGAATGTCGAAATTTGGGATTACGGCAACGTCCAATTTTCCGTTTATTCCGGGTTCGGAAACGTCTCCGCCAATAGCCATTGTGTAACCGTTTTTAATAGCATGCTTAATTGCTTTCATAAAAACTTTTAAAGGAACATTGTAATAGGAAGAATCGTGCCACCAATTGTCAGGTACTTCATATTCAACTTGTTTCCAGAATGGCTTTTGTTTGTAGGAAAGAATATCGACGTAATCGTCCATGTTTAATTTCAGGTAATCATTCAAAAATTCTTTGGGCGAATATTTTTTGCCGTCAACAATCACAAATTTCGGCGGGGTTCCGATGTAACGGTTCAAGATTGACTTTACCGTAGAGACAACAGCTTCTTCGTTCAAAGAGTCGGATTTCTATACGGATTGCAAGTAAGTTTTCAGTTATTTGTAAAGCTCGTAGTGGTCGTAAATTTTTTGTCCCTTTAGCAAACCGGGAAAATCTTTGAAAGGTACAACGCCGTATTTTTTCCAGATTCGCGTAACGGCGTTAGATTCCGACCCTTGCCCGAAAACGCTTTTGCCTCGAGTTCTAACAAAGCCTTTTGCTTTTTCCACGTATTCCCAGTATGCCGTCCACATTTCAGACAGCGCCACTTTACGCCCGTAAAGTCTGTATTCTTCCGATTCGAAAAACGAAGTAGTGGAGAAATCCCAGCAAGTGCCCGTCATTCCTTGGGAATGCGGCGCCCGGTGCCAGTAAGATTTAAATTCGCTAATGGATTTGGGAAGATTCTTGTATCCGGTAAAATCCATTACAAAAGATTTGCGATGTTTAACTTTTTTCTGTTTGTAAGCTCCGGTTTCCTTTTTAATCAATTCAAAAAACTTGCTTTTGCGCACTACGAATTTACCTTTGTCAATTTTAGCTTGCGCAAACAAGGAAACACTTGAAAATGCCAAGAGGATAATAATTAACTTTTTCATGACAACCCCATAAATTTAATTTGGAAATAGACTTACAAAATTACAAAGAAAGTCGGGAAATTGAAATTTGTTGAGAAGTCTTAAGGAATAAGTCTTAAGTATTAAGTAATTGGCGCTCAAAAACTAATTTTGTTTTTAGTAAAACTTCTGTGTTCTCAGCACTAAATTCCCACGGTGTTTGCGTGTACTTTTAAGCAAAGAGCGCAAAGGCTATTTCATCTGTTTTAATCAGTGTAAATAAGCGGTTTTCTTTTTTTTCTACAGATTAAAGCAAAAATTAAAGCTAATTATTAACCACTTCACTTCTGTCCAAAATGCATTGTAACTCAATTTATTTC
>JALWSN010000012.1 GCA_027080245.1 Ignavibacteriales bacterium
AATTAAAATAAAAATTGTATTTTCTTCCATTTGAATCCAGTCGATTCTTTCGTCCCGTTTGAACCAAGTTATTTGACGTTTGGCGAACCTCCTCGTGTTTCGCTTAATTAATTCAACGGCGCGCTCGAGCGGATATTCGCCGTTAAGGTATGCTATTATTTCCTTGTAACCGACCGTGTTCAAGGAATTTAATTGCGGCGAAAAGCCCCTTTTCAAAACGTCTTTAACTTCGCTCACAAGATTATTTTCAATCATTGAATCCACTCTTTTCTCAATTCTTTCGTAAAGTTTTTCCCGTTTCCACAGCAAACCGAATTGGCGGAAATCAAAATCAACTTTCCTCGAATATTCTTTTTGAATTTCAATAATCGATTTCCCCGTTTCTTCGAACACTTCAATGGCTCTGATTACTCTTTTCCAATTCTGAGGCAGCATTGTTGCAGCGGCTTTTGGGTCGAGCGCTTTTAGTTTATTGTAAATAAATTCGTTGCCGAACTCCTTGCGTTCCCGCAACAATTGATTTCGCAGGGGAATGTTCAGCTCGCCCTTGTCGATTATTCCGTCAATCAGAGCTCGAATGTAAAGTCCCGATCCCCCAACAACAATAGGGGTTTTGCCTTGGTTAAATAATTGCTCGATTATTTTAAGGGCTTCGCGTTCAAACATCGCCGCGTTAAAGTATTCATCGGGGTTTAAGAAATCGACGAAATGATGTTTGATTTTTTTTAGTTCTTCTCGGGTAGGCTTTGCCGTACCGATTGAAAGAAATTTGAAAATTTGCCGACTGTCGGCTGAAATAATTTCCGATTGCAATTTTTCGGCAAGCTTAAGTCCTGTTTCGGTTTTGCCGGAGGCGGTAGGTCCGACTATTACAATAACTATTCTTTCCACCCTTCTCTACCAATAAGTGGAACAAAAGAGAAGAAAGGCAGTTCTTTAACGGAAAATTCTTCGTCGCTAAGTTTTGTTAGCGTTGTAATGGTTTGTCCTTTTCTGTCGCCAATGGGAATAACGAGTTTGCCTCCCACGGCAAGTTGCTTTTTAAGGGCGTTGGGAATTTTGGGCGAACCGGCAGTTACGATTATTTTGTTGAACGGTGCAAATTCCTCCCAGCCGATTGTACCGTCGGAGCAGCGCAACGCGGCGCGAATGTTTAATGTGTCGAATAATTTCAGTGCTCTGTTGTAGATTTCCATGTTTCGTTCAATAGAATAAACTTTTGCGCCCAACTTAACCAATATTGCCGCTTGGTAGCCGGAGCCTGTGCCAATTTCAAGCACTTTGTCGTCTTCCTGGACGTCCAGTTCCTGCGTCATTATTGCCACGGTGTAAGGCTGGGAAATAGTCTGCCCGAATCCAATTGGCAGGGCGGTGTCGTTGTAAGCATGATGTCTTACAGCCTCGGGCACAAAAAGATGTCTTTCGGTTTCGTAAATTGCTTCAAGCACTCTTTCGTTTGTAATCCCTTTTGCCCGTAAAGTTTTAATTAACTCGATGCGTTCTTGTTCAAACATTCAAATTTTCCCCGAATAACATTGCAAAATAAAACATTTAAATTTTAACCTCAAAATAATTGCACTTTTAGAAACGGAAGTTCCGCTTTAATGTCTGAATATTTAAGATTGTAAGTATCCGGCGCGTGAAACAGTTACCAATGCGCGAATAAATTGGCTAAGGAAAAAACTTACAACAAAGAGAGCGCATTGCCGATCTTAAATAATGTCAAAATATTTTAGACTTTTGTAATATTTGAAATTTAGGAATTGGTTGCAAGCTTTACCTTAGTGGTTAATAGAAGATGTTTTTGCCTCCCTTTAAATTGATTTGCCCTCGTTTCTTTAGTATATTTGTATTCTTTATTTTTAAATTTTTGTGGATAATGATTAACAAGGGAAGCAGCCTAAAATTTCTTATTTTTTTACTCTTCAGTTCATTGATTTCAGCACAAATTAAGCTGGTACACCTGCCCCCTCAAGGAATTCCAACTCAATCGCTTGTAAACAATACTTTTCTTTCTAAAAGTAGCGCGATGTTTTTAAATTCCGGCTGGCGGCTTTACAAGCCCGACGAACCGGAAAATAAAGTTAAAGTTGATTTGCCCTTTATTTTTAATAAGTCCGGCAAGTTCGTTCTGGAAAAAACTTTTGAAATTTCCCCGTCGTTAAAAAACAGGCAATTTAAACTTGTAATTTACGGATTAAATTATTCCGCCGACGTAACGTGGAACGACATTACAATCGGACGTAATTTAGGCGGGGGACTGCCAATCGAGCTTAATATTTCTTCGACTCTGTTGAATTTTAAAAATCCGAATTTGCTTAAAATTCTTTTACGAAACGAGCTCGACTCCAAAAACACTTTGCCCGCAAATCAAAGATTCCTGATGCCCAAA
>JALWSN010000013.1 GCA_027080245.1 Ignavibacteriales bacterium
GCACTGATTCCTTCAATGGATTTGTTGACGCGAAGGGATTTGTTCGTTAGCTCTAAGATGGGAATTTCCTTTGACGGTGAGCTTTGTTCTTCCTTTCTTTATTTCGTGGAAGGACGGAAAGACATCTCGAAATTAATTTTAACGGGAGACGTAACTACCAACGAAACTTTGGCGGCTAAGTTGATTTTCGAGGAGTTTTACGATTCCGGAGTTGAACTTGCATTGGAACTAAAGGAACCTGATTTAAGCCGTAACAATTATTTGATTTGCGGCAATAAAAATTTCGAGGAAAATTATTTTGAAAAAGGCATCAGCCTTGCCGAACAGCTTTCGGAGTTCCTCGATTACCCTTACGTCAATTTTGTGTTTGCCGCTTCTTCGAAGGAAAAGCTGGAAGAGTTTAATAGTTTAACGGAAAACGCCGATTTGAAAATCGAGGATTCAATTAGGGGACTTCTGAAGAATTTAAGAATTTCCGAAAAGGCAAAAACGTTTATTGCGGAAAATTTAAATTCCGTTTATTTTGAAATTACCCCTAACGAAAAGGACGGCTTAAGCGAGTTGCTGAAATATGCTTACTACAAAGGAATGGTTGAGGACGTTCCCGAGGTTAAGTGGGTTTAGGTTGACCGGTTAACCACAGGTTAGCTTCAGGAATTCGCGGGAAAGTTTTTGAAAAAAATTTGTTACAAGTTTTAAATTCAGCGCCTTTTCAATCAATGCAATTTTAATCAGCTTTCTTTCCACCCCATCCAATTAAAAATTAGCAGAAGTATTTCATCTGGTTACCCTTCTCCTCTGAGACGGGAAGGATTTGGGTTGAGGAGAGTTAAATATTTAAGAGTGCCTTTTGTCTAAAATGAATTGCGATTCAATTTATTTTGACAGGATGTTCTTTCGAAGAACTCTACCCCAAAACCCCCTTCTCTTGCAAAGAGAAGGGGGCTTTTAAAAGTGAGGGGCACTTTTGAAGTTCTCCCTCCTCTTTTCAAGAGGAGGGCCGGGGTGGAGTTGTTTGAAAGTCTTGAGAAATAAGTCTTAAGTCGTAAGTAATTGGCATTCTTTTCCACCACACCCCCATTAAAATTAGCAGAAGAATTTCATCTCCTTGCCCCCTCCGGGTAATGCTGTTAAATTAAGAAAAAAATCATTTCCATTAACCCACTGATTCATCAGTGGGTAAAAAGGGCAAGCCTAATTGCTGTAATCAGTTCACTGGTTTAGGTGTAACAGAGTTAAAGAAACCAGTAAACTGGTTGAACTTTATTTCTATTATGTTGTAACCCCATTGCTGAAGCAATGGATTAACGTAAAAGCTCTTAGGTTGACAATATTGTCCGGAGGGGAAAGTTTGGCGATCAAGTAGGTTAAATATTTGGGAATGCCCTTCTGTCAAATGAATTGCGATTCAATTTATTCAGGACAGTTGTGATTTACAGCGTTTTTATTCACATTAAATTCAATTATTAAGTTATGAAAGAATATTAATCCAAAGTAAAAAAAATTTTTCTGAAATTTGTAATATTAAAATTAAAAATTGTGAAAAAGGATTGGAAAGATGAACGAACATGTAATAGCAAAAGCTTTGGAAATTTGGACGCTGCAAAGCCTGCTGGACGTTGGAATAATTTTAGGTATGCTTGCTTTGGGGCTGGCAATTATTCAGAATTATTATTCTGCATTACAAAAATATTTAACGTTGAGAGTTTCAATTGAAATATGGGAGCTTTTCACGGTTCTAATAACCGATATTTTACTAACTATTACGGTAATAATAGGATTTTTAGTTCTGAATCCGGACATAATGGCGGACATCAAAGTTGCCGTGCCTTTTACTCCGCTTGCCACTTTCCTTTTTGCCGTTGCTTTGATGATTCGGCTGTTCAAGGGGGGGCACAATTTGAAGAATAAAAATTACAACGTCGCCCTTTGGTTAATGTTTGCGGCTAATTTAATTAATGTAATAGGTTTTTCTTTAATAATGGAAGCTCCGGGCGAAGAATACCTTAGCGATCACCCTAGCCTTTTTTGGACTTACTTACAAACGCATTTCCGTTCGAACGCAATTCCTTACGGAATAGAAATAGCCCAAATTACTTTTTACATTTTCTTCCCTGCTCTCTTAATTGTTTTTATTTGGGGATTTTTCAATTTCCTTAATCGCCACAAACCAAGGGCTTAAAATGAAATGGCGTTGGACTTTAATTAAGGAAAATTGCACCGGCTGCGGCATCTGCCGCGACGTTTGCGATTCGTTTGCGATTAAAATGTCACGCCAAATGGCTTACCCCGAACCTATCGAAGGCAAATGCGAAGGCTGCCTTGAATGCGTAAAAGAATGCCCGTTCGAAGCCATTAAAGTGGAAGAAATAGAACAGGTTTTAGTAGAGGC
>JALWSN010000014.1 GCA_027080245.1 Ignavibacteriales bacterium
GACTTGAAGAAATTTCAATTCCTTTTTCTCCCAAAAACTCAACAATTGTAGTAATACCTACATTTAATTCTCTCGCTACTTTGCTTAATCTTTTAACTGCCATTAGTTATCTTTCTTTAAAAATCGGCTTAAATTTACTAAACCGCACATTATTTTTACAATTTTAAACCTAAAATCTAATCAGTAAACCAAAAAACTGATTTTTTATTTACAGTGCTTTTTTGATTGTACTGATTATTATTCAAATTCTGCTTGTAATATTTTTACTATTTCATTGATAGTTTCTTCTTCTAAATCCGTTCTTCTTACCAAGTCTTTAACTGGTATATTAAGAACAGATTTTGCAGAATCACATCCAATTGCTTTTAATTCATCAATGATCCAATCATCAATTTCATCTGTAAATTCATCCAAATCAACGTCATCAATATCTTCTGCCCCTTCACGATATACATCAATTTCATAACCGGTTAATTTAGCAGCTAATTTAATATTATGACCGCCTTTACCAATTGCTAAAGAAACTTGATCAGGTTTTAAATAAACATCTGCTCTCTTTTCTTCTTCAATAATTTCCATCGATGCAATTTTAGCAGGACTAAGAGCTCTTTGAATAAGTAATTGAGTGTTGTTTGTCCAGTTGATTACATCAATGTTTTCGTTGCGTAACTCACGAACGATTCCGTGAATTCTTGAACCTTTCATCCCAACACAAGCTCCAACAGGATCAATTCTGTCATCGTAAGACTCTACAGCAACTTTTGCTCTTTCTCCGGGTTCTCTTACAATTTTTTTAATGGTGATTAATCCATCAAAAACTTCAGGAACTTCTAACTCAAATAAGCGCTCTAAAAATTCAGGAGCAGTTCGTGATAAAATAATTACAGGTGAATTATTTTTTAAATCAACACGAGCAACTACAGCTCTGATGGTATCTCCTTTTTTAAAGTAATCCGAAGGAATTTGTTCAGATTTAGGTAAAATAAGTTCGTTTCCGTCGTCGTCAAGAACAAGAATTTCTCTTTTCCAGATTTGATAAACTTCTCCGGTAATGATTTCTCCTATTCGTTCTTTATATTTTTTATATACATTATCTTTTTCCAGCTCCATTATTCTTGAAACAAGATTTTGTCTTAATGCTAAAATGTTTCTCCTTCCAAAATCTTCAATTTTAATTTCTTCCGAAGCTTCCTCACCAATTTCAAAATCAGGTTCAATTTTAATCGCATCTGAATAAGCAATTTGAGTATTAGGGTCTTCAACTTCTCCATCAGGAACAATTTCCCTGTTCAACCAAATTTCCAAATCACCTTTGTCGGGGTTAACAATTACATCGACATGTTCATCAGTGCCGTACTTCTTCTTTAATGCTGAACGAAAAACATCTTCAATAATTCTCATCATCGTTACACGATCGATGTTTTTCATTTCTTTAAAATCTGCAAATGACTCGATTAAATTTAAAGCATCCATTTTTCTTTTATTATTTAAATGAAATTATAAGTTTTGTTTCTTTTATATTATTAAAATCTATTATATGGTCTTCAACAACCTCTATTTTCTTCTTTTTTCCTTCTACTTTTTCTTTTTTTCTCGTTTCAAGTATAATTCCGTTTGCATTGACTTCTTTCAATAACCCTTCAATACTCCCAAAGTCAGTAAACACTACTTTTACATTTCTTCCAATGTTTTTTTCATATTGTTGTAATACCTTAAAAGGTTTGTCCAATCCCGGTGACGAAACTTGTAATTCAAAATCTTGCACTTCCCGGTCAAGGTTGTGTTCAATGTTTCTACTTACTGAAACACAGTCTTCAATTGCAACACCTCCTTTTAAGGAGTCAATCTCAACTTGAATTTGAGCACCATTGTTTATGATAACATCAACAAGGTATAAATCTTTATTAAGCTCATCAATTCTTTCTTGAGCAAGAGATGTTATTTTATCTTTCGTTATCATTACGTAAAAACAAATGTATAAAAAGAGGGGACTTTCGTCCCCTCAATATATACAACAACTTTATTTTGTGATACAAATATAAGCATTTTAATAATAACTGATAATTTTTGTGCTAAATATTTTAAATTCTTCATTACTTTTGCAAGATGAATACTCCTCAAAATGACATTTTTTATACCTTGCTTTTACGGGAAGTAAAAGGAATTGGTGACGCAACCGCTAGAAATATTATCGAAAAATTTAGTTCTGCTGAATCTGTTTTTTTACTTGCAGATAATGAACTTCATGATTTGTCTTTTGGTCACGATGTAATAGCTGTTAAGTATGATTTACAACTTCATAATCGAATTAATAACGAATTAGATTTTTGTTACAATAATAATATTAAACCAATATCTTATTTTGATGCTGATTATCCAAATAG
>JALWSN010000015.1 GCA_027080245.1 Ignavibacteriales bacterium
CCTTCAAGCTCCTTTAAAATTTTAAGATGCATTTTGCCCAAGTGCCCCACTCCGGCAAGTCCTAATTTAATCATTCCATTTCCCCGGTGATTTGATTTTAGAAAATCCGATTATTTCGTCGTAACCGCCCCTTTCGGGCGAATCGTAATGAATAAAAATATTGTAAACGTTGGTAGTTTCCCAAAAGTTGCCTTCAAGTTCAATCCAATTTAATTCGGAGGGGTAGTAAGCCGTGTCGGCGGAAGTTACAAATTGGAAATCGTACCGCCCCCGCTTAAGTTCAATAACCTTACTGTACAAGCCGTTTTCGTTTTCCATTTCAAAAGAAGGATCCGCCTTCCAATTGTTAAAAGAACCCACCAGGAAAACGCGCTTGTTAAAATTGTCCGGCAATCTCAATTCAAACGGAACATCATAATAGTCCGAATACTCGTCGTTAAAGTTACTTAGCAATTCCCCGCCGTTAAGGTCGGGTTTGCCAAAATCGTAAAAGCGGGAAACGTGCGGAAAGTTGAAATAGTTAAAAATATTGTCGCCGTAAAATCTTTTTGAATTTCTGAAGTCAATTATTCTATATTCATTGCCGGGCTGAATGTCCTTAATTACAAAAGTAAAATCGTTTGTTCCGTTCCATTCAAAATATTTGTTGGCGGTGGTTTCGGGCTTAATTAAATAAGGATTAAAAATCCGTTGGTTGGGAACTATTTCAACAAATTTAATTCTTTGTGGGTCCAATTGCGGGGGAATTCTAAAGTTAGTTCTTATTTCAAATGCGCGGTCTAATTCGGAATTGTCGCTTATTGCTCCTTCAATAGTGGCTTTTTTGATTTTTGATTCAATATTCAATAAAGAGCGCACTACATAAAAATAGCCTACCGCAAAAACCCGTGAAGTGTCGTATTCAGAGGTAATTAAATATTTCCACTTGCCCGGGAATGGAAAGGTAACCTCTCTGTTTGGGTAGGAGCCGGTAAAATGGTAATCTGCTCGCGTAATTGTAACTGGCAGTTTGGTAAATTCCAAGTTTGTAGAAATATCTTTGCCGAAGTTCTGCAAGAAGGCGTTATTGTAAGGGATCCAATTTTCGTCGCAAAATTTAAATACAATTGCAAGTTGTGGGTATTCGTTGGATTGAACGTCGAAATCAATAGTAATTTTCCTCGATTTGTTTTTGTTCAAAAATACAATTGGCAATTCAAGGGGTTTGCCTTTCCGAAAGGTTCGCAAGCTTTTAATTTTTTCGCCGCGCGGCTGCGCAAAGAGAAACGAAGAGAAAAGGAAAAAAAAGAGAGTGTACATTTTAAAATATTTCGGCGCATTTAATTGAAGTAAAGGGGACAAAAATTTTAATAACCTGCCCTTCCCTTACGGCTTCCAAAAGCAAACCATCGTCGAAGGCGGCGATTAACTTTCCGGTTTTGAAAACAATCTCGTAAAACGCCGGGTGCTCGTCTTTTTTCGAGCCGTAAACCACGCCGTAGTTTTCGTGCATTGTAATATTTAATGTTTGCCCCAAAAATTGGTTCCAATCTAACGTCATGACTGCCTCTATTAAAAATAAAAATATTTTTAATAAAATAATGAATAATGTAAAAATTACAAAATGGGAATTAAAATGAAAGGCAAAAGCCGGCGGATTGTTCCGCCGACTCCGAGATTTATTTTGAAATGGTTCTTACAACTACATCGCCGCCGGTAGTAACCGCTTTTATAGGCTTTCCTCCGCCGTTAATTTTTGCAGAATAAGTAAAAGATGTCTTTTCGATTAAATTTACATCGGGGAAACTAACGGAAATGTCGCCTCCAGTAGTTTTGAAGTTAAAATCGGCTTTAATTTGCGGCGCTAATTTAATGTAAATGTCCCCACCGCTTGTGGCTAAACTAACGCCTTTGTTTTGCCCTGTGATTATTGCCTTAACGTCGCCCCCGGTTGTGGCGGCCGTTAATTTACAGGACTTTCCCACAACGTAAATATCTCCTCCGGATGTTTTACAGGAAATGTTACCTCCGGAAGCGCCTACAACTTCAATGTCGCCGCCGCTGGTTTTTACATCTGTGTTGCCCGCATGGTTAGTTGTCCTTACGTCGCCGCCGCTGGTTTTAATTTGCAAGTCGCCTTTGCCATTCAAGCAAATCACGTCGCCGCCACTGGTTAAAAGTCTCGCCGAACCAATTAAATTTTTTACTTTAACATCGCCTCCGCTTGTTAAAACCTGCGCGTTGAATTCCTTTGGCGCTTTTACTTTTACCGTCAAATCGTAGCTAAAGGAATTAAAGAAATCAAAAAAATGAAATCCTTTCTTTTTCTTTTTAATTAAAATTGAAATTTTGTTTTCGTCCTTTTTAAAAAAGAATTTGAATTTTTTAAGAGCTTTTTT
>JALWSN010000016.1 GCA_027080245.1 Ignavibacteriales bacterium
GGTAAGGGATTCCGTAAAGGTAAGCCTTAGGAGGCATTTTGGAATGGAACGCAGTGTCGAAAACACAACACTGGGGCGTGTTTGGCAAATGAGCTTTGCACGCTAAAATTCCTTTAATATTCGAAGGATTGTGAAGCGGCGCCAATTCAATGTTGTCCCTAATTGCTTCCATTACCTGTTCGGTAATTAAAACCGACCCGGTAAAAGTTTCGCCGCCGTGAACGACCCTGTGCCCCACCGCCTCAATTTCAGAACGATCTTTAATCACGCCGTGGTTCGGACTTAACAGAACAGCAATCACATATTCAATCGCAATCGTGTGGTCTAAAATTTCGCCAACAATTTTAATCTTTTTTTTACCTGCCGGTTCGTGCGTTAAAACCGCGCTGCTCATTCCAATTCTTTCAACCATTCCTTTAGCCAACGGTTCGCGCGTTTCCGTTTCGATGAACTGATATTTGACCGAAGAACTACCGCAATTCAAAACTAAAACTTTCATCTTTTCCCTCTCAATTATTCAACAATGTTGCCGTTTTCGTCATACTTAAAAAACCCCTCGCCAGTTTTCTTGCCTAATTTTTTTTCGCGAACCAATTTTCTAAGAATCGGACAAGGACGGTAACGGGGTTCGCCAAGAGTTTTCCACAATTGCTCCATCCAGATTAACACTTCATCCAGCCCCATCGAATCAGCCATTTCAAGCGGACCTTTTTTAAATTCGTAACCTAATTTCATCGCCGTGTCGATATCCTTTGCCGAAGCCACGCCCTCGAGCAGAATGTACATCGCCTCGTTTAGCAACGGTACAATAGCCCTTGTGGAAACAAAACCGGGATATTCGTAAACTTCCACGGGCGTTTTGCCGATGCGCGAAGCAAATTCTCTGACCCGCTCAACCGTCTTATGAGAAGTGTCGACGCCCTTGACCAATTCAACCAAGGGAACTTTCGGAACGGGATTCAGAAAATGCATGCCAATTACTTTGTCAGGACGTTGGGTCATCGAAGCAATTGTAGAAAGGCTAAGCGTGGAAGTGTTTGAAATAAAAATCGCCTTTTCCTTAGCAATTTTGTCAATCTTCTTGAAAATTTTTTCCTTTAAATTTAAGTCCTCCGAAACAGCTTCGATTATTACGTCGGCGGTTTTTAATTCTTCTACGTCCAGCGACCAAGTAATACGGGAAAGAATCGATTTCATTTCGCTTTCAGTCATCGCCCAGCGGGAAATTTCGTACTTCAATTCGTTTTTTAATTTTTCTTTTGCATTTTCCAGCGTCTCCTCGTCTTTTTCAATCACAAGCGCGTCGATGCCTGCGGCGGCAATGGTTTGCGCAATTCCTCGTCCCATTACTCCCGCGCCAATTATTGCTACGTCTTCGATCCTTTCCGATTCTTCAATTTTCAGTTCGCCCGAAAGCAAATCTTCCAACTTTAATTTATTTTCGCTCATTTTTTAACCTGCTCTTTTTTCAATAATTAAACTTAAAAATTACTAAATTTTATGCCAATAAAATATCTACAAAATTAAATATTTTACTATTCTCAATAATCCTTTTTATTAAAAATAAAAATTGCCGCCCCAATTGTAAGAAAAATAAAAACAATCGAAACAAAAATCGGTTGGTAGGAAGCAATTTCTTTGTTCAGCGCAATGGCGGAAGTAATTGAACCAATGTCCGAAGTTTGCGGGAAAATGTAATAAAGAACGTTCAGTACTCCCTTGATTATTTTACTTTCAATCAGGTAGAAAGCCTTCTCCCTGTGAGCAAGCAGCGGCGAAAATACGTAAAAAATCAAGTAAGTAAGCATCATTGCCGAAAGGGAAGAACGCGTTAGAATTCCAATTAAAATAATGAGACCGTACAATACCATGAACGCAAAAGTAATAGTTGCAATGGTTATTAGAAACGAAACATCCCAGTAATGGAAACGTAATCCCAGAATAAAGTAGAAGCCTAAAACGGCGTAAGCCACGTTAACAAACACCATCGAAGTAACGCCGAAATACTTGCCTAAGATAAGCTCGCCTCGTTTAATTGGCTTTGAAAGAAGCAACTCGATGTTGCCTTTTTCCAGCATTGTAGGAATAAAACTGGAAGAAGAAAAAATAGCAAGGAACAAACCGCCGCTATAAAGAGGGGAAATTAAAAACAGTTTCAAAACGGAAAATATTTTCGTTTCAAAATCCCCGTCAATTTTAAGCTTCATCGAAATGGGACCGAAAATATTGCTAAGGTTAATAGCCAGTACAGCGGCTATTAAAATAGCCAACACAAATGTTGTTATTAAAAAGAAAGTAACAAACACTTTGCGCGAAAGGGCTTCGCGAAACGTGTGTTTAGTGATTGTCCAGACGTTACTCATTTTCGTTTCCGGTTTTTTCGATTAAAGAAATGAACTCGTTCTCCAGCGAAGTTTTAACTTGGTTTAATCCCAACAATAAATAATTATTCTCCTGCAGAATTTGTTGAATGCGTTGCAGTTCGCTTTCCTTGCCAATCTTAACTCTGAACTTCCGCTCTTTCCAATCGACTACTTGAAACCCTTCCAACTTAAACTTAATGTAATCGTCGAATTCTCTGTTAAGGGTTATTTCGTAAATTTGTTTTTGAGTGGTAAGCTCGTCAACCGTTCCGCTGTAAACTACTTTGCCCTTGTTTAAGATTGCAATCGAATCGGAAATCATTTCCACTTCCGAAAGCAAATGGCTGTTAACAAAAATTGTTTTACCTTCAGCTTTTAATCTCAATATCAAGTCTCTGATTTTTTTTCTTCCAATCGGGTCAACTCCGTCGGTTGGTTCGTCAAGAATTATCAGTTCGGGATTGTGCAAAATTGCCTGAGCAAGCCCTAATCTTTGCATCATTCCTTTCGAATAATTTTTAATTTTAGTTTTACTCCATTTGCTCATCTCAACAATTTCAAGCATTTGCGCAATTCGCTTGTCGAGGTTAGCCGGGCGATAGCCGTACAAATCCGCAATATATTTAAGCAACTTTTCCCCCGTTAAATAAGGGGGAAACTTGTGATTTTCCGGAAGGTAGCCAATTCTTTTTTTTAATTGAATATTCCTGAAATTTTCTCCGAAAAGTTCAATTGACCCGCTCGTGGGGTAACTAATGCCAAGTAAAATTTTAACGAGCGTGGTTTTGCCCGCTCCGTTAGGACCGAGCAAACTAAAAACGACGCCATGTGGAATGCCCATGGATACGCCGTCTAAAGCGCGTACTTCGTTCTTCCTACCGTCGTTAAAGACTTTAATTAATTCTTTAATTTCAATAATATTTGTCATTAGAAAATATTTCCTTTTCTAAAACGTACTAAAGCGTAAAAGTTCACGATAAAACCGGTGGAGAAGAGAATTAAAACAGGCAGCGCTATTCGAGCAAATGGGGCGTTGCGCCAGAGCACTTGTAAAAAGGCTTCCACGGACCAGTAATTTATCGTCAAGCGGGAAATTGTTTGCATCCAGCCGGGCAACAAAAAAGTTGGGAACCAGGAACCGCCCACTGCAGACATTACCAAAATAAACACCATTGCAATTCCGTTTGCCTGTTGGTAAGATTTTGTAACCGACGTAATGAGCATCCCGAATGAAACCGCAGCCACAGCCGAAGCGACAATTACAATAAACAAATTTCCGAAATTGCTAAAAATATCAACGCCAAAAACAAGCCATGCAAAAACGAACATTACAAGCAGTTGAACAATGCCGAGAGTAATTGTAAAAATGTATTTTGCCCAAATAAGCTGCGAGCGCCTTACGGGCATGCAGAGCAAACGTTTAAGCGAACCTTCTTGCTTTTCTTCGAAGAAACTGGAGGCCGCGCCGGTTATTGAAAATAAAAGAAACATCATCGCCCAGCCGCCCACTGAACGTGTAACGCCCGGATTGGCAATGTTTTCCCCAACCAACTGTTTGCTTTCAAAACGAATTATTTTTGAGATGAAGTTGTCGCCGGTATTGTTCCCGCCCTTTAACAATTCTTTCGAATCCCATTTTGAAAAGTCCATCGATTCTAAAATTTTTTCCTTTGGAACTCCAAAATATTTACTAACGACATCCGCAATGTCGGAGTTGAACTTTTTGCGTTTAAGCCCTTGTAAAGGTTTTATTATCTGCTTTTGAAAAAGCAAAGGGAACAACTGAGGCAGCTGAGTAAAAATTGTTTTTTGAATTACTCCCTGAATCAGAGAGAATTCAACTTCGTTTGCTGGGTCGTAGTACATTTTCAAATGAATTGAGGATGAAGTATCAGTAATAAAATCAGCGGGAACGACGAGCGCGGTTGAATATTTGCCCGTCTTTACTAACTTTTGCGCCGTTGCCTCGTCTATTTTTCTTTCGTTCTTTTCCCCCTCCTTTTTGTAGGATTTTACCAATCTTATTGCATCCGAAGAATCCAATTTGGATTCAAGAAATTTTGCTATTGGCTCGTCGCTGTTTCTTACAAACACAATAGGGATTTTACTTTGAACGCCGCCGTTGCCGCCGAAAATTAAGCCGAAAATAAAAATTAAAACCGCCGGCAGCAAAAAAGTCAATATTACCGCGGGCTTATCTACAACGAACCTTAGATATTCCTTTTTTAACAGTATTAAAACGTTTCTCAATCTCTTAATTTTCTCCCTGTTAATTTAAAGAATACGTCTTCCAACGAAGCTTTTTTAAGTTCAACGAACTTGTCCGGAATTTGAAGTTTTTCAAGCTCGCTAAAAAGCAAGGAGTTTTTCGAAAACTTTTCCGAAGGAATAATTTCGAAGTAAAAATCGTTTTCCTTAACTTCACCTAATGATTTCAGGCTTTCGCGTTTTTGCAGGGTCAGGTCGTTCTTGTCGATTAACAATGTGGTTTTTTTGTCAATTTTGTCTAACAACTCGTTAAGAGCGCCAAGAGCAATAATCTTACCGTTGTCAATTATTGCAAGTTTGCTGCAAAGCCGTTCTGCCTCTTCCATGTAGTGAGTTGTGTAAAGAATTGTTTTCCCTTTTTTATTTAGGCTTTGGAGCAAGTCAAAAATTGCATTGCGGGATTGAGGGTCGACACCGATGGTAGGCTCGTCGCAAAGCAAAAATTCCGGGTCGTGAAGAATGCTTGCCGCAATGTTTAATCGCCTCTTCATTCCGCCGGAAAAATTCTTAATCTTTTCATTCTTCCTGTGGTCGAGCTGAACTAATTGCAAAACTTCCTCAATCTTCCCTTTTAAACTTTTCCCTTGCAGTCCGTAAAGCGCACCAAATATTTCCAGATTCTTAACAGCCGTTAAGTCCTGATATAACGCAATTTCCTGAGGCACATAGCCGAAAAGCTTTTTAATTTCAAGGTTTTCGTAAACCAAGGCTTCGTCGTTAATTGTAACTGTGCCTTCGTCGGGTATTAAATAGCCGATGATTATGTTGAGCAAGGTGGTTTTGCCCGCTCCGTTTGGTCCGAGTAATCCGAAAAATTCGCCTTTCTCTATTTTTAAGTCTACTCCTTTAAGAGCTTCAATTTCTCCGAAGTTTTTTACAACACCGCTAATTTCAAGCATAATAATTAAGGTAATTTGAATTATTATTGATTAAGTTTTAATCATTATTTTAATAAATTTAAAACTCTAATTTAGTGAAAATCCACTTAAGGAAATTAATTATTTTACGAATATAAATGAACAAAATTACTACTCCGCAAGCCGCGCTCGAAAATTACTTTGGCTACACAGCTTTCCGTCCGGGACAATTGGAAATAATTGAAACGATTATTTCCGGGCAAAATGTTCTGGGAATACTTCCCACCGGCGCCGGTAAGTCCCTTTGTTACCAAATACCCGCTCTACTTGGCAAAAAAGTTTCGCTTGTAATTTCGCCGCTGATTGCTTTGATGAAAGACCAGGTCGATTCATTAAATCAAAAAACAAAAGTTGCGGCTTATTTGAACAGCTCTTTAGACTATCGTCAGGAGCAAAAAGTTCTGTTTGACCTCGAGGAAGACAAATTAAAATTACTTTACGTTTCGCCTGAAAAGCTTGAGAACGTTAATTTTATTGAACGATTAAAAAAACTAAAACCGCAATACATTTTTGTGGACGAGGCGCATTGCATCAGTCAATGGGGCGTAGACTTCCGTCCGAGTTACAGGCGTATTAAAGATTTTGCCGAATTTATTGAGGTAAAACGTATTTCGGCTTTTACGGCCACCGCCACGCCTGTTGTTAGGCAGGACATTCAAAAACAACTTGGACTTGAAGATGCCAAAGTTTTCATTCGCGGATTTGAAAGAGAGAATTTGTCGCTGCACGTTTACCGCACGGAACACAAGAAGGAAACCGTCCTGAAAATTTTAGAACGTTCGGGAACGCCCGCAATAATTTACGTTTCCACTCGCAAAATAGCTGAGGCCGTAAGTAAATTTCTTCAGTTCAACAAACTTAAAGCTTCCTACTACCATGCAGGATTAAACGCCGAAGTTCGAAAAATAATTCAGGACGATTTTCTTACCGGACGAATAGACATTATTTGCGCTACGAATGCCTTCGGAATGGGAATAGACAAAGCCAACATACGAACGGTGATTCATTACAACATGCCCGGCTCAATTGAAAATTATTACCAAGAAATAGGCAGAGCCGGACGAGACGGCAACTCCTCGGCCGCTTATCTTTTGTTTAGAGAAAACGACATCGACATTCAAAAATATTTTATTCAAAACATTCTACCAACGCAGGAAGAAATAATTAAAGTTTACAATTTGCTCTACGACTTCACAGGCTCGGCTTTGGGCCAACTACCGCCCGCCGACGTTCCGATTGACGACAAATTAAAACAGTTTTTTAGTTTAAACGGCCTCTCCTACAGCAAAGTTAATTCCTGTTTGAAAGCTCTGGAAAATTCGGGCTATATTAAAATAAAGTTCAACAAAAGCTTTTCGCCAAGGGTAAAATTTTTACTCAGTTCAATGGAAATTAAAAATTACGTTAAGAATTTAGTCGGCGGCGAGTTTAAAGACTTAATTTTACTATTATTAAAATTTTATGGTAGCAATATTTTAGCCGCAGAAGTTTCCATTAACTTGGAAAAGTTAGCCAAGGCAATGGACTTTGACGCGCAAAGCATTCTAATGCGATTGCAGAAACTTGCCGAGACTGGGATACTTAATTTGTTTTCGACATCGGCAACGCAATTAATTAAATTTGAAAGGACGCGGACGGACACAAATTACCTACAGCTCAATTACGACGAGCTAATCAAGCAATACGAATATTCATCCAAAAAGCTTGAAAAGATGATTGATTTTGTTTTTGCCGAAGAGTGTCGTTTCAAAAAAATACTTGATTATTTTGGCGAGGATGCCTCCGGTTACAAATGCGGTAGGTGCGACGTTTGCCAAAACGAAGGAATTAAATTCGACGGCACGGAATATCTAAACGAAATAATTCTTAGAACCTTACTTGAGGCAAAGCGCCCGGTTAAATTTTCCCGCATTTCGCCAATTTTAAAAGGTTCGGCTAAGAACGCAGACGAAAAGAAACTTTCCACTTTCGGCGTTTGCAAATATTACTCCAAAGACGAAATTAAAAACTCAATCGACTATTTAACGGCAAAAGGATTGATTGAGAATTCCTACGGCAATTTGCTGCTAAAAGCAGATGGAAAAGCGCTTGTGGAAAAATATTCCGAAGAAGAGGACTTCGATAAACTTAACCAATCCTACGAACGCGCATTCTCTTTGTTTAATTTACTTAAAGAAGTAAGGGACAAAGCAGCAAGGAAATTTTCCCAAACGCCGAATCTAATCTGCAGAGATTCAGTATTACGGAAAATCGCGGAACGCGAGCCTACTTCCCTGCCTCAATTATTGGCTATCGAAGGAGTAACGCAAAGATTAGTCAATAAGGTCGGAGACGATTTCATCGAAGCTGTAAAGTCCTTTGTTAATAAGGGTAAATTCGATGCGGAATCCGCCGGGATACCGCAGGAATTGGCTTCTCTAAAAACACTAATTCAAAAAGGCTATTCGTTAAAAGATTTGGCAGGATTAAGGAAACTACCCGAAGCGGTGCTTGCAATTCAAATTGAGAATTTAATTAAGTACCAACCCAATTTAACTATCGACGCGCTAATTGAACGCCCGAAGAAAAAAGCAATTTTAAAAGTATTGAAAGAAGGGCTTTTTACGGAATTGAAAGAAATAAAAAAAGAACTTCCCGCTTCAATTTCTTACGCGGAAATAAGAATAGTGCGAGCAAAATTTGAAGCCGGTTCAGGCGAGCTTTTTACTTGATTGGAAAACTACGAGCCAATTTTACCTCATTCGGTTAATTTTTCATTTTTTTTAAATCAAAGCTCTTTTTTTTAACGGCGTTTTAATCCTCATTACTATTGTATTTTCTCTTTTCGAGATGTCGAAATCCGCGCCGATTATTTGCAGGGAAGTTTCCGCAATCGGCAGCCCCAGCCCATTGCCCATTTGATTATTCTCGTTCCTTTTCTGCTGGAAAAAGGGAATAATTTTTTTGGGATTTGTCAATTCGAATTCGGCAGTCGGTTCGTTTTCAATTTCAAGCAAGTAAAACTCCCTTTTTTCGTCAATCTTTCCCTTAATATTCAAAGGGGAATTTTCCTTGGAAAATTTAATTGCGTTTTCAATTAATTCTTTTAGCGCAACGCTAAAATAGACCTCGTTAATTGGAGCAAGGCAGGGTTCAACATCGAGTTTTAAGTTCTGTACTCTTTTATGTTTAGCCGCCAGCTCGTCCGCTGTAACGGCAACAATACTTGCAACGTCTTTTTCCTCAAATTTTTCGCGCGTTTCATTAAGCAAAATTTTATTGTTTGCGGTGGAAACAACGTCCGCATAAGTAATAAATTTTTCAACGCGGGAATGAAGCCTACTTAGCGAGGAATGTATTCGCTTAATCATATCGATGATTTCTTCTTTCGTAAAAGTATCCCCTTGTTCAATAATTAGTTGATTAAAGCCGAGAATAGCCACTAACGGCGTGCGAAGTTCGTGAGGAATGTAGCTTGAAATGTTGTTGGCAATCTCTTTGAAGAACTCCTTTTGTTGTCTGCTTTTTTTTAATCGGGCGTCCACGGATTCCAATAGTTCCTTTGCTTTGAAGGGTTTTACGAGATAATCGTCCGCTCCGTACTTCATTCCCTCGCGAATATCGTCGTAGTAAGCTTTAGCGGTAAGAAAAATGAAAGGAATATTGTAAGGTCCGTAGCGCTTTTGGAATTCCTCCAACAATTCGTAGCCATTCCTGCCGGGCATCATTATGTCGGAAATCACGAGGTCAGGAATTGTTTTGTCCAGTATTTTTAGCGCTTCGTCGCCATCGTAAGCGTTAAATACTTTGTAGCCGGCTGATTCCAGTATTTCACAAATTCCGTTGTTAACGTCAACTTCGTCTTCTACAACTAAAATTTTTTCCATGTGCGATGCTTGAAATTGATTACTGATTATTAAAAATTACTTGTAGTTTAAAATGGAGTTTTTGCTTTTGTTTTTTTATTAATAGATGTAAAAATTCTATCTAATAAATATCTA
>JALWSN010000017.1 GCA_027080245.1 Ignavibacteriales bacterium
TGCAAGGTCAATCATTTTTTGAATTCTTTCGAACAGACTTCTTGTTTCAATTACTTCGGAAAGGTAAGGGTTTGGCACGCGGTTGAACAAATCGACTACAACTCCAATTGCATTGCCGCCTGCGTCTTTAGCTCCTTTCGAAACGGCTTCCATTATCCCTTGGTAGCCTCCGGAGCAGACGGTAATTCCGTTCGAGCCAAACAAATAACCGATTTTGTAAGCCTGTGCGTACTCGGGACTTTCTTTTTGCGAAAGCGCGCTTCCAAATATTGTTACTACGTTCATTCTACTTACCCGTAAGTTGAACGATTACTTTGCGCGTTCGCGACTTATTGTCGAAATCCAATAAAATAATTTGCTGCCACGTGCCTAACAACAAGCGACCTCCTGAAAAAGGAACGGTAAAAGAAGCGCCCTGCAAAGCGGCGCGCACATGTGAATAGCCATTGCCGTCGTGCCAGGTATTGTCGTGTTCGTAAGGTTTGTTGGACGGAACTAATTTTTCCCAGAAGTCGGGGTAATCTTTTAACAACCCCGGCTCGTATTCGATTGTGGTAATTCCTGCGGTGGAGCCGGGAACAAATATTAAAACCGAGCCCTCAATAAATCCGCTGTCGGTTAAGATTTTTTGAACCTCTTGAGTGATGTCAATAATGTCCGTGCCGGCGTTTGTATTAATTGTAAACGAAAAAGTTTTAACGTCCATTTAATTCCCTATTATTTGATTTGCAAAAATAATTAAATTTTATTTAACATCGGATATGGCGTAAGGCAATTACTCACAGTTAAAATATCAACATTAAATTTTGTTTAGTGTTGCGCTGGAAGCGAAAATTCGCTTTTAGCGTAAACTGTTAAGCTCTACGACTAATTTAATATTTCATGCCGCGGGGTTTACATTCAGCTTTGAAAATAATAAATTTAGAACTTTTTAATTGAATATTAAGGCGGAAAAATGGAAAACAATAATCATTTTGAAGAGCTTGAAGCGCAACTTCAATCCTCGCAGGAAGACCTCTGGCGAATATTCAGAATAATGGCCGAATTCACCGAGGGATTTGAGCTGATGTCCAAAATTAAGCCGAGCGTTGCGGTGTTTGGCTCGGCAAGGGTGAGGGAAGGCGACAAATATTACGAACTTGCGGTCGAGACCGCCAGGCAGCTTGTTAAGCGCGGTTTTGGAATTATTACGGGCGGCGGACCGGGAATAATGGAAGCGGCTAACCGCGGCGCAAAGGAAATGGGCGGCAGCTCTACCGGCGTGAACATTGAGCTTCCGCGAGAACAGGAACCCAATCCTTACATTGATTCGGATAAATTGCTTAACTTCCGTTACTTTTTTGTTAGGAAGGTAATGTTTTTCAAATACGCGCAGGGCTACATTTTGTTCCCCGGCGGCTTCGGCACTTTTGACGAGAGCTTTGAAGTGCTTACTTTAATTCAAACGGGCAAAACAACAAAATTTCCAGTAGTGTTTTTCGGCTCTGAGTATTGGCAATCTTTAATAGATTGGATTAAGGAAAAACCCTTGAAACACAAATATATTAATGAATCGGAACTTGAGTTGTTTACGTTAACCGACGACCCCGTTAAAGCGGCAAATTTAATTTACAATTTTCACAAAGGGAAAAAGATTACGCCAAACTTTTAATATTTTAATCAATTGGGCCACATTTGTCCAAAATAAATTGAATGAGAATGCGTTTTGGAGAAAAACTCTTTCTAAAAAATTCTATTTGCAACCAACCACCCCATCCCAAACCCTTAAGGGGCTTACGTAATTCAATATTTGCACAAGTGTTAATGGGATGGGGTGGGAGAGAACCTTGACTGAGATTGCATTGATTTAAAAAGCGCTGATTACAAATCTTAGAATTCATCTATTCAAATTGAACAGCAAAATTTTTCCCAATTGTTTTGAAAAACAAAATGACGTATCGAAAATATTTTAAGGGATTGTTCGGGGAAATTTGAAAAAAGTCTTCTAAATAAAAGATTTTCGCGATTTTAGTAATTAAAAAATATTTTGGACAGCAGTGAATTGGGCGCTAATTTATTTTGACTTCGTATTCAGTCTTTCGGGAAATAAAAAGCCGGGTTTAACCCCGGCTTAATATTTTTTGTTAGTTAGCCCATTTGCAGAACTTGGCTGATTCTTTCAAGCGCCCAATCTATTTCTTCTTTTGTAATAATCAACGGTGGCGCAAAGCGAATTACGTTCTCGTGAGTTTCTTTTGCGAGAATTCCTTGTTCCATTAAGGCTTCGCAAAAGCGTCTGGCGCCGCCCGCTTCGGGCAACAGTTCGACGCCAATGAACAACCCTTTACCGCGAATTTCCTTTACGTGCTTCGAAGGAATTTCTCTTAGTTTTTCCCT
>JALWSN010000018.1 GCA_027080245.1 Ignavibacteriales bacterium
CTTCGATGTTGCGGAAAAAGAATTGAACAAAATGAAGAGTAAAAAGCGGCGTTAATCTTTCCATCCCTTCAACAATTCATTGAAAAAGAAAAAGTGTTCCTTAATGCTTTTTTTCCAATAAGAATGCGTATGCCTGCCCGGCTGGGAAATAAATGTAGCTTTGATTTTTAATTTTCTGCATTTTTGAAAAAACCTTTCGTTTACCTTGTAGGCAAAGCCTTCCGTGCCGCAATCAAAAATAATTTGTTTGTTCGTGCCCGCAATGTTTTTTAGCAGATAGTAAGCGGAATTTTCTTTCCATGCTTTGGGGTACTTTTCAATTGAGCCAATTGCCTTTCTGATGTGCCACCTGTCCGGGAAGAACGTTAAATCCAGAATGCCGCTTGTGCTTCCGGCGCTCAGGAAAAAATCCGGGCGCTTTAAGAATAAAGTCATCGCGCCGTGACCGCCCATGCTAAGCCCGTCAATAAATATTTTAGATTTGTCAATTAAATATGAGCTAAATAATTTAGGGACTAAATCATTCCAAAAGAACGTTTCGAACTGAACGTTCTTTTTAATCGGACTGTTAACGTACCAGGAGTCGTAGAAACCGTCGGGGGTAACGATGATCCAATTAAATCTCGTCGCGTAATCGTTCAGGTTAATTTCTTTGTTCCATTGTCTGAAGCTGCCCGACCATCCGTGCAAAAGTATTAACATCGGAACGGGCTTTGTTGGCTTTTTACCGTGAGGCAGGAAAACTAACGTGGTGTCCGGCCACGGAATGTAATTTCTTTTGAAAATTAAAGTGTCCTGCGCGAAAAGGTTTACTGCTATCGAAAAAATTAATGCGCTTAAAAAAATCCTCATTTGTAAGTTCCCCGACATTATTAAATTTTTTATTCTAAAACATTTTATTAGTTTTAATTAAATAAGATTAATAATAAGTTTGTCTTTTGAAAATAACAAAAAAAACAGGAAAGATGAAACTATTTAGGCGCTTTTTTGTTTGCTAATAATTAAGGGGAAATTAGAAAAAATTTTTGCGGGATTTTAATTTTATTGAATTTCCCGCGTAATACGGCGACTAAACGAATGAGGAAAACAAAAGAATGAAAATAGCTCTTGCGCAAATTAACAATATTATCGGGGACATTAAGGGTAACAGCCAGAAAATAATTGAAATTTACCGCCGGGCGGAAAAGGACGGAGTTGATTTGGTGGTTTTCCCCGAGTTGGCTATTTGCGGCTACCCGCCTCAGGATTTGATTGAAAAAAACGAATTTCGCAGCGCTGTAAAATCTGCCAGCGAAAAGATTGCAAGCGTTACTTCGGATGTGGGATTGACCTTCGGTTCAATCACCGAACGCGACGACCCAGTGGGAACAGGTGTTTACAATTCAGCCCTGCTTTGTCACAACGGCAAAATCCAATTCGTTCAGAACAAAATGTTAATTCCCAATTACGACGTTTTCGACGAAGTAAGGTATTTCGAGCCGGCAAAGCATGTTAATCTTTACGAGTTCCGCGGGAAAAAACTTGGAATTTCAATTTGCGAGGACATTTGGAACGACGATGATTATTGGAAACACCGCCGCTACCACCGGGACCCAGTGCGGGAACAAATTGACGCCGGAGCGGAGATTTTAATTAACATTTCCGCAAGCCCTTACTCTTACGGCAGACGCACGGAGCGTTACAAAATGTTAAGCGCCCTTACGGCAAAGGACAAATTACCCCTCGCTTACGTTTGCCAAGTTGGCGCTCACACGGAATTAATCTTCGACGGCGGCAGCATGTGTTTTAATGCCAAAGGCGAGCTTTGCTTGCTCGGCAGAACTTACGAGGAGGATTATTTTATTTTCGATACCGAAAAAAATTACAAACCCGTAGTGGGAATTGAAAAATCTTTCGAAGAAGAAGTTCTTGAGGCTTTGATTTTAGGAGTGAAAGATTACGCCCGTAAAACCGGTTTCAAAAAAGCGCTTGTTGGCTTAAGCGGGGGAATCGATTCGGCGTTAGTAACTTACATTGCCGTTCAGGCTCTTGGCAGGGAAAATGTTCACGTAATTTTAATGCCAAGTCAATATTCAAGCGAGGGGAGCGTTAAGGACGCCCTGAAGCTTGTTGAAAATTTGGGCATTTCCCACAATATTATTTCAATTCAACCTGTGTTTGAAAAGCTTTTGGAAACGCTTGAACCGCATTTTAATAATTTGCCCCGCGACGTTACCGAGGAAAACATGCAGGCGAGAATTCGAGGAATTTATTTAATGGCAATGTCCAACAAATTCGGTTACTTGCTGCTGACCACGGGAAACAAATCCGAAATGGCTACCGGCTACGCTACGCTTTATGGGGACATGTGCGGAGCGCTTGCTGTAATTGCAGATA
>JALWSN010000019.1 GCA_027080245.1 Ignavibacteriales bacterium
TTGTTACAACGCAATTCCAAAAATCAGCTCCGAAAAGACGAGCAAGATTGTTAAAAACAAAATAACGTACATTGCGTAAGTTTGTCCGTTACCCGTGTAAACGTAGCGCAAGTAGTCGAACGTTTGCTCCAGAAAGTCGGCCACAATCGAGTAAATTTTATTAACGCTTGCCTTTAGCGCAACGCCAAGCGCTCTTTCGAAGGGCTTGTAAAAATCGACGGCGTAAGTCAAATTTTCGTTTTCCAGCGGAATTTCCCCCGAAGTGTGAATGTCTTTTGTGGTTACGTATCTTGTAAATTTAGAGCTTTTAATTGTAATGAAAACCGTTGCAAGAATGAAAATTCCGGCGACGGATTGAACTACCGTAAACATGTCCACTTTATTTCCCCATTCATTGAAAAGAATTGAAGTTTGCCAATTTGCGTGAAAATTTCCAAGGTAGCTCATCGCCAGGGAAATAGGCTTGAGAAGAAGTCCGGGGAAAACGCCAAAAAGCAACAGAGACAGCGCTAAAATCAACATCGGCAGCCTCATCGAAAGAGGGACTTCCTTTACGTCGGCAAATTCCTTTTCCTCCTGCCCCAAAAAGAGGGAGAAGATGAACTTGTACAGGTAGAGGAAAGCGGCGGTGGAAGCGGCGAAAAGGACGACCACAAGGAAATAGTAATTTGCGTTAATTAAAGATTCGTACAAAAGCCACTTGCCCGCAAAGCCCGCCAGAGGCGGAACGCCCGCCACCGCAATAATTCCAAATAAAGCCGAAAAGAAAGTGTAAGGCATTTTACGAATCAAACCCGTTACGGCGGTTAAATCGGTTGTTCCCGTACGGTAGTAAACTGCACCTGCAACTAAAAACAGCAGGGATTTAAAAATGCCGTGTAGAATTGCAAGGAAAAGTCCCGCCATTATGCTTAAAGGCGTTCCAACGGCAATTCCTACAACAATGTAGCCCAACTGCGCTACGGAAGAATAAGCCAGCAAAGCTTTTGCGTCGTCCGAAAATATTGCGTAAAAAGTAGCGAACAGAGCGGTCAAGCCGCCCAACCACGCCAGAATAATTTGAACATAATGGTAAAATCCTGCCTGCGCGGCAAGTTTAAGCATTACAATTCCAATTCCAAAGATTCCCATTTTGGAAAGGACGCCCGAGAAAACCGCCGAGAATCCCGAAGGTGTAACCGAGTAAGCTCCCGGCGCCCAAACATGAAAAGGCATTGTGGCGCTTTTAATTCCCATTCCTATTAAAAAGAGGGCAACCACTGAAATTTGCGTTGAAATGCTTAACGTTTTGAAAGCTCCGAACAGTTCGGCAAAGGAAAAGCTGCCAAGGTTTGCGTAAATCAAGACCATTGCCGTCATCATTGAATACGCGCCGATAGCGCTGAAAATAAAGTATTTTAATCCGATTGGCTGGGCTTCCTTGCAGCAGTAAATTGTAATCAGGAACGAGGTAATCGTCATTATTTCCCAGAAGAAGAAAAATGAAAGCAAGTCCTGCGAATAAACAATTCCGTACATTGCGCCAATCACAAAAAGGAACATCATGTAAAAGTAGCCCAAACGCTTTTTGCCTTTCATGAAATCCTTTGAGTACCAAAGCGCGAAAGTGGAAATTACCGAGATGAGCATTGCAAACAAACGGGAATACTGGGTGTTGCCCCAGATTATTTGAAATCCGGCAATATTAAACGCAAAAGAATTTGGATTTACAGGCAGAAGCCAGGCAAAAATTCCCGCAGCCAGAGCAATTAAAATTGCAAAAATATCCCTTAAGGCAGGCGCCAAGTGGTGAAGAAGGAAAACAATCAACCCGCCCGCAAAAACAAGCGCCAATATTTCGCTAACGTTAAGCATTAAATCCTCTAATAATTAAACAACTTTCGTTTCTAATGAAACAAAGCAATTTTCAAATACTCCTTTTTGTGCAACAAGTCCGCCGCCGCAGGTTTAAGGAAATCGAGCACCGCGTGAGGATAAAGCCCCACGAACAAAATCACAAGGGCAAGAATTCCCATTGCCACAAGCCCGGAAACTGGTGTTCGGCGCGGGTGTTTGGTTTTTTCCTTAAAGAAATAAAGCCTGCTAACAACCCTTAAATAATAAACCGCCTCGATGATTGCGCTGAAAAGGATGAGCGCCACAACAATAATATGGTTGCCTTTAGCCACCGAGATAAGCACAAAAAGCTTTCCCCAGAATCCCGAAAACGGTGGCAGCCCCATTATTGCAAGGGCTCCGAAGGCGAAGAAGAAACTTGTAATTGGTTTTTCCTTGCCCATTCCGTCCATGTCGGAAATGTCCTTTGAACCCGAATGAAACACAAGGTAACCTGCCGCGAAAAATAGCAGGGATTTTATTAACGCGTGGTTGAAC
>JALWSN010000020.1 GCA_027080245.1 Ignavibacteriales bacterium
CAATTTAATGTAAGAACGTTCGGGGAGCCAAACCCTAATAGTAGTAGTGGGATTAAAGGGATTGGGGTAATTTTGACTAAGTTTGAAAGCGTTTGGAACCGTCTTTGAATTTTTAACTAAAGTTAATTTAACCGTCGGACCCTGTTGAAGCGCGCCGCCATTAATTGAGTAGCTTGTGTTAATTGAAACATCCTCAATTGAACTTGCCGTAGGCTTAAATACAAGACTTCCAATGTTAAACGTTCCTTGTTGGGAAGCGGGAGCGACAAATCTGAAAACCGCCTTCCCTTTTCGATTACTAACCGCTTTTACCAAATTACCATTTTCAAGTTGGAGCGAAGAGAATGTTGAAAAATTAATTTTTGTGGAATCGTATTCTACGTTCAACGTTACCGTTCGTACGTTTTCAGCGCTCGACAACGCAAACGGAACTTCAACATGATTTTCTTCGTCAACCGAAACCTGTCCCGATTCCACGCGTCCTTTTCCCTTCTTTTTCTCGCGTTTTGGAAATGTTCCGTTGTGAAGGTAAGAAAGAAGCTCCGATTCGTCTTCGTCTTCTACCTCTCCATTCTCGTCCACGTCGGCATTCTTCTTTGCTTTTTCTTTCATTTTTTCCTTTTTGCTCTTGCCTAAGTAGTGGTCAAGTTTAAGCAAATCGGTAACGTCCACCTCGCCATCCAACGAAACGTCGCCTTTGCCGGCGTCGGCTGTTCCTTCTTTTGTAATGGTCAGAATTCCCAAATCCGAATGGTCAAGTTCGTTGTCCACGCCCGCTTTGAACGAAGTAACATACACGGCGCTCAAACCGGCTTGCAAGGAATCGTTAGCCTGAAAAGAAAGGAAGAACAAATCGCCGCCCTTCTTAATCGGCTTTTTCTTAGTAATCGCTCTGAAAGTAATTCTGCCGGATTTTGAAGTGTCGAACACAACCCTCCAGCCGGAGAACAATTTACCGTAATAACTGTCTATTAGCTTCAATTCATTTCTATTGAAAACAATGGTTCCGCTGAGTCGGTAAAATTTAATTGAGCTGTCCGGCTTAAGTTTGCAAGCTATTGTTACGCTTCCGCCGGCGGGAACGGTTTTGTCTTCGAGCTCAACTTCCGCCAAACCTGTGGAAGCCTTAATTCCGTTGGTCGTTCGGCTTAGTCCGCGTTGCGTTGCAATCCACAAATCCTTCCCATCGAAATTCACCGCGTTTACTATTCCCGGCGAACCGTCGGGACGAACGGAAAAATATTGAGAGAAGTTTTTCCCATCGTAAACGTAAAGGCCGTGGTCGTAATTACCGATGAAGAATTTACCATCCGCGTACAACAAAGCCGTAACGGGCTGAGCGCTTACAAAGGGAGAAAGATTTGTCCATGAGGTATCGGCAAAGGAATATTTGTAAAGCCCGCTGTTGTAAGTTCCCACAAATAAATAATCCTTGCTTGCGGCAAGAGCCGTTATTATTTCGCCCGTCATTGCCGTGTTCTTTGAAGTGTAAACCTTCCAGCTTTTGCCAAAATCTTTTGTGAATGCAAGTCCGTAATCCGTTCCCGCCCACAAATGATTTTTAGCGTCTACCAAAACAGCCCGGCAATTACCGCCGGGGAAATCCGAATTGCCTAAATTGTAATTTGTAAATTCTTCCGAAGAAATGTCGAAAAAGCTTAGTCCGTTGTCGTGCGCTATTACGATGTAATATTTTTTATTGTGCTTCACAAAAGCAAAATCATTAACATTAGCGCCGGTAAATTTTCCATTAGTATTTGCCGAAGTAAAAACTTCAAATTTGTTTTTGCTTGATTTGTAATAGACGAACCCATTGTTTTTCAGGGCTATTACAAAATCGGATTTGTGTCCGCTAAACGGAAGAAATTTAATTTTTGTTAAATGATTAACGCTTAAATAATTAGCGTTCGAAGTGTCGAACGTTTGCCAGGTTTCGTCGTCCAAATTAAAAATTGCGTAACCGCTGTAACGGGTTGTAACGTAAACCTTTTTGCCATGGAACGCAATATCGGTTACGAACTCGTCGGGGATGCTTGAATTGGATTTATCGTAGGAATAAAAGCTGTAAGCGCTTCCCGGCAAAGGTTTGTCGGTCCAAATTGCTTTTGCCGAAGCCGTTAAGCAAGTTACCAACGGTTTGTTTGTAATCAGGGTTTGAGCGTTGGACAATTTGTAACGAGCCGCCGGAGGCAAAATCCCTTGGTAAGTTGTGGCTTGAACTTCGGCGGATTTTTCCCCGTTTTTTTGTTGAACCGTAAAAGAAAAAACCCCGCTCGAATTTGTAACGCCGTGGTCGGGCGTGGCTTCCCCTTTGGAAACACTGATTTCAACCGGCACGTTAGCAAGCGGATTGCCGTCGGCGTCTTTGGC
>JALWSN010000021.1 GCA_027080245.1 Ignavibacteriales bacterium
TTTGCCGAGCTTCCCTCGCCAAGCATTCCCGCGTTTAGAATGCCTCCGCCTCTGTCTTTCGACATAAGGGAAATTTGGTCTATTACATCCGTAAAAAATTGTGTTACATCTTTACTCATTTTTTTTATCTCCATTTAAAAATTTCTTTTCGTAAGTCCTGCCTCCAAAGTAGAATACAAAAACAATCCCGCCCCAAACTTTCAGCAATTCGATAAACGATTCATCATATTGATAACCGAAAATGCCGTTTGTGATGAACAGAACCGCCAGCAAAACAAGAATAAACCCGAGCGTAAAGGGACGGATATTTTTCGAGAGTTTATTATCGCTTGTCATATCAATGCGCAAACGTTCCGTTAATTGCTGTTCATATTCGTTTTGCGCTTTCATCACTTCGAGTTTAAAAGTATTAACACTTTTGGCAAGCTCATTTTTCAACTGCATTTTTTCTTCATCGGTAGTCGAGAGCTTGTCAATTGCATTCCCAACGGAATCAATAATTTTAGAAGCGTTTCCCGATATAAAATCCCAAATTCCCATTCTTAATTCTTCATTCTTAATTCTTAATTATTTCGATTCTTGCAAACCACCCGATAAATTTTTCGTATTTCGGGTATTTCTGCATCAGCTCAATATATCTTTTTGCCTGAAGGAAGTTGAGCACGTTAAACAATAACTTAACATTTCCGTAATCTTTAGAAACCGCATCCACGGCGCTTAAAGTTTTCTTACCAAACGTTCCGTCCACGGCAACGTCCGGGTAAAGTTTTTGATTTCTGTTGATTAAATTCAAAGCCTGTTGAAGATGACTAACCGCCGTGTGGACGCCCATATTAACCGCCTGCTCGAATAACTCTTGAGCAATTATCGGCGGTAATTTGTCGCCTTGAACTTTTTCCCAATAATTCTTGCGGTAAAAATCTTCTACTAACGGTTCAAGAACCATAGATGCTTTTTCTATGAGCTTTTCAAAATCGGGTTCGCCTTTAACGGAATCGATATACCGCCAGCCTTCCCAATTTGGGTAAAAATGCCGTGCGATGCCTTTGTAAGTTTCGCCTCCCTTGTCGTCCGGGTCATTTACGTACCCGCCTTCATATTTAATCAATCGCTTATATGCTTCTTCAAAGGGAGTCATAATATTATCCGTTATTGATTGCTGATTCGACAAAATCATTCGGGAATGCAAACGTTACGCCGTAGAACCAAACTCCGTTTTCTTCCTTAATCCTCTCGTCCTGAACGGCGCGCATTTTCTTTGAATTAAACTTCGCTTCGGTTTCCGTTCCGGAAAGTTTATCCAAAACAAAATCGATGTATTCTTCAGGATGCATACGCTCGCTTTTGCGACGCGCCGCTATAATTACGCCGATTTCCATATTCCTTTTTTGAACCACGTAACCACTAACGCCGGCGTCTTCGTAATCCGAGCCGCGATAAACTACCAAAGCTGCGCCGTTCGGATGCGTAAGGCGATATTCTTCTATGCTTTCGGGAATTTCGACTTTAAGCCTATCGCTTTCGGTCAACTCCTCGAAAGCCGTTTTAAGCTTACTCACAACAAAATTCATTGCATCAATTGTTCTCAAAACAGCTCCTTTATTAATTGTTGCTCACATCCATTCATCCAATCATCCAATCAAAATTTCCCCAATACGTCTTTCGTAAAAATCTTGTCTGCTCCTGTCTTGTTAATATGAAATTCCGAAGAATCCGTCTGCGAGCTTTCAACACCCAAAGAAATAACTCCTTTTTGAATATCTTTCAACTCTGCGATTCTCGCTTTGTAAATAGAGGTTAAACTTTCCGGCATATCGGTTCTTTGGCGGCGTTTGTAAAGATTGTAAATGGCAATATCTTTGCAGATTTGCTTAATTCTTTCCGGAACTTCGGTAAACGGCAGCGAATAAGCGCTGCGCAAGTAGCCGTCTATTTCCTCCGAAGCGGCTTCGATTTGTTCAAGAACCCGCGCGGTCGCGGCGTCGTTCGCGTCGGAAAAATCAACTGCGCTTTCCCCGCGATTTTCGTCGTCGGAAAGCTCGACCAATTGACTTTTATCCAAATCTTTCAATATGTCGCTTATGCTACAATAATTCACGATAATAATTAAAAATTAAGGATTAAGAATGAAGAATGAGAGTTTCCCATTCTTCATTCTTCATTTTTCATTCTTCATTCTTCATTAGCTAACTATTCTGATTCCTTCCAGCCTTGCGAGGGCTTTGGTATTAAGCAGAGCCGGAGCCGCGTCAAGTTCAACGGTGTGGACGTAATGAGAACCGACCTTACCCAAATCCGCAACCTCCACGCCAATATTAGTCGCAATTGTTAAATCGCTCCGCTCGCCGAAACGCATTGCGTAAATGGAG
>JALWSN010000022.1 GCA_027080245.1 Ignavibacteriales bacterium
ATTGATGTGCAACTATTTTGGTATTTGCGTTGAGGAAATCCCTCTCGAAATGCAAAGTATGACAATGACTGGTCAATTTTCTTACGCATTGATGATGAGTGCAATGGGAGGAGTTGTTTTAGCATTTCCTTTCATTTTCTATCAAATATGGGCATTTGTAAAACCCGGACTTAAAAAAAATGAAAAAGCAATTTCAAAAGGAATTGTATTTTATGTTAGCATCTTGTTCTTTTTAGGGATTTGCTTTGGTTACTTTATCGTTGCACCGCTATGCGTTCAATTTTTTGGATCATATCAAATTACGGAAGAATTGCGCAACATTTTCACGATCAGCTCATATATGAGTATGATTCTTTCTACCATTTTTTATTCTGGAATCTTGTTTCTTCTTCCCGTACTTGCTTATTTGTTTACAAAGCTTGGGATTCTGACACCCGCATTTTTAAGAAAGTATAGAAAACATGCAATAATTGCAATTCTTATATTGTCAGCATTCATTACTCCTCCAGACCTAATTAGTCAAGTAATCGTTGGTATTCCTATCCTTCTTTTATATGAAACAGGAATATTTGTATCTGCTCGTGTGGAAAAAAAGATGAAAATTCAACAACAAACATCTGCGTAGTTTCGTTATTCTTCTTTACTTTTATGTTTCGCTAAGACTTACATGAAAACAACCATTTTTTTAGTTTTTCTTTTTTTAACTTCTTTTACTTTCGGACAAAAAACGATTGTAGAAGGTATTGTTACAGACCAAATCACAGGAGAACCAATGCCCTTTGTGACTGTTCGTTTTATGGATTCTAAAATTGGAACTTTCACCGATACATTGGGACATTATTCTTTCGAAACTTATTATGCAACAGATTCACTTGTCTTTTCTTTTTCTGGTTATTTAAAAATTAAAAAGGCAGTTAAATTAGATGAATCTCAGGTTATTGATGTTGTTCTACCTGTCCTTTCAACTGACTATGAAGAAGTTGTCGTTCGAGCACCAGATGAACTACCCTCCACACGTCTGCACAAAAAAGTCATTGCGAATAAACGAATTAACAACAAAGAGAAGTTGGATGCATACGAATACGAAGTATACAATAAGATACAATTAGACCTCAACAACATCGATGACAAATTTAAAGAACGCCAAGTCGTTAAGCGATTAGATATGATCATGGATTATTTAGATTCAGCGGAAGACGGAACAAGTTATTTGCCGGTTATTCTAAGTGAATCCGTTTCTGATTATTACTATCAAAAATTCCCAAAGAAAAAGAAAGAGGTGGTAAAAGCAAGTAGAATTAGTGGTATTGAAAATTTGGAGTTGAATCAATTTATGGGGGATATGTATTTGGATGTAAATATATATGACAATACTTTAAATTTATTCAACAAGTCGTTTATCAGTCCGGTCTCTAACTACGCAAGAAGTTTTTATCGGTTTTACTTAGAAGACTCCATGTTTATTGATAATTATTGGTGTTACCAACTCAAGTTTAAGCCAAAAAGAACGGGTGACATGACTTTTGAAGGAGAAATGTGGATTCATGATACAACTTATGCTGTAAAGCAATTCAGCATGAATATTTCACCGTGGACGAACATCAATTACGTGCAAGGATTATTCATTGAACATAAGTTTGAACAAGTTGAAAATGAAGTTTGGATGTTGACCAGTGAACGAATGATTGCCGACTTAAAACTAACAAAGAAAACGAAAGTTTATGGCCTCTATGGGAGAAGACATTCCACCCGAACGAATTATAAAATCAATGTTGATAGACCACTTAACTTTTACAGTTCAAAAAGTACGGTTGAAGTTTTGGACGGCGCCAATAGCAGGTCTGAAGAATACTGGGCAAAAATTAGACACGAACCGCTTTCCAAGCAAGAAGAAGGTATTGATTTAATGATTGATTCTCTCAATAATATCAGATTTTTTAAAACCTTAAAGAAAGGACTGTATTTAGCAACGACAGGTTATTACCAAATGGGAAAAGTAGAATTAGGTGATGCGTTTTCTTTGTTTAGTTTTAATCCTGTTGAGACTTTTCGTTTTGGTTTAGCTCTTAGAACCTCTAATAATTTTAGTAAAAGAATAGAATTTGGAGGTAAACTTGCCTATGGATTTGGAGATGAACGTTTTAAATATGCTGCTTCAATAAGGTACAATATCACTCCAAAAAAACGAGGCATGTTAACTGCTTATTATAAATATGACTTAGAACAAATTGGACAAAGTCCAACAGCTGCAGCAGTAGGTTCAACATTTGGGGCAATTCTTCGAACAGGACCTTTGAACAAACTAACTTTTGTAGAAAAAATTGGAATTAATTTAGAAAAAGACATTCGCAAAGACATCATTCTATAC
>JALWSN010000023.1 GCA_027080245.1 Ignavibacteriales bacterium
TCGCTCGGTAGTGGTGGTTTTACCGGCGTCGATATGAGCCATAATCCCAATATTTCTAACCTTGTCGATATTTACTCTTTTATGAGACATTCAATCCTACCTTAATCATTACCATCTAAAATGAGCGAATGCCTTGTTAGCTTCCGCCATTCTGTGAGTGTCGTCTTTCTTTTTAACAGCCGCACCTTCGCCCTTCGAAGCCGCAATAAGCTCGGCGGCTAATCTTTCGGGCATTGTTTTTTCTTTTCTGTCGCGCGAATAATTACGCAGCCACCTTAACGCAAGCGCTATTCTTCTGTCCTGCCTTACTTCCATTGGCACTTGGTAAGTGGCGCCGCCAACTCTCCGGCTGCGCACTTCCACCAACGGCTGTACGTTGTTAACAGCTTTCTTAAATACGTCTAAAGGATTTTCCTTTGTTCTTTTTTCAATAATCTCGAAACTATCGTAAAGCACTTTCCTGGCTACGGTCTTCTTTCCGTCCCACATCAAGTAATTAATAAACTTAGCGACCAAAACGTCGTTGTATCTGGGGTCGGGCGTAATTTTCCTTTTTTCTGCTCTTTTCTTTCTCATACTTATTTAGCCTTTGGTTTTTTTGCGCCGTATTTCGATCTACCTTTCTTCCTGTCCTCAACGCCGCTTGTATCCAACGTGCCGCGAATTATATGATAACGAACGCCGGGCAAATCCTTAACTCTGCCACCTCTGATGAGAACGATCGAGTGCTCCTGCAAATTATGCCCTTCGCCCGGAATGTAAGCGGTAACCTCAATTCCATTAGTTAACCTTACCCTCGCTACTTTTCTTAAAGCGGAGTTCGGTTTCTTTGGCGTTGTTGTGTAAACCCTGGTGCAAACGCCGCGCTTCTGCGGGCATGCGTCCAAAGCTCTCGATTTGCTTTTCGAGACAACTTTTACTCTTCCTTTTCTTACCAACTGGTTTATTGTTGGCACGTAAATCCTCCGTCAAATTTTAATTTTTAAATAAAATTCAGACTCTCAATATAGAGAGATTTTCAAATAATGTCAAGTAGCCAAATACTATTAATCTTTGTTTTACTCTTCAATTCCTTCCTTTTTAGCTTCTTCTCTGGCTTTTTCTTCTTCTTCCTTCTTACGTTGTTCTTCCAATTCAAGTATTAATTTCCTGTATTTTCTTAATCCCGTTCCCGCAGGAATTAATTGTCCCATCACAACGTTCTCTTTCAGACCAATTAAGTAATCCTCCCTGGATTCCGTAGCGGAATTGGTAAGCACTTTAGTTGTCTCCTGAAACGAAGCCGCAGAAATAAAGCTTTCGGTTGAAAGAGCCGATTGCGTAATGCCGAGCAAAACGTTTTCGAAAGTTGCCGGTTCGGCGTCTCTTACTTCCATCGGGTCTTTGCCTTTCCTCTGCAAGTCGTTTTGAATTTCTCTGAATTTCGAACGAGTAACCAATTGACCTATTTGAAGCCTTGAGCCGCCGGGATTAACCACGACCACCATCTTGCTAATCTTTTCATTTTCTTCGAGCAGTTTCGCCCTGTGAACAAGGTCGCCTTCAATAAAGGGGGTGTCGCCCGAGCTGATTATTCTTAACTTACGCAACATCTGACGCACAATCACCTCGATGTGTTTGTCGTTTATTTTAACGCCTTGCAATCGGTAAACTTCCTGAATTTCGTTTACAAGATATTCCTGAACGGCGTTCGGGCCTTTTATTTTCAGGATATCGTGCGGGTCAATCGGGCCGTCGGTAATTTTCTCGCCGGCGGGAATCTCGTCGCCTTCCTGAACCAAAACGTGCTTGCCGTAAGGCACGTTGTAAACCTGTTGGATTTGTCCGTCGAAAGATTCAACAATAATTTCTCGCGAGCCTTTTTTACGCGCTCCGAACTTAACCGTTCCGTCAATTTCGGAAACAATCGCAGGGTCGTGCGGGCTACGAGCTTCGAAAAGCTCGGTAACTCTTGGTAAACCGCCGGTAATGTCCCGGGTTTTGGATGCTTGTCTCGAAATCTTAGCAAGCACAACGCCGGCCGAGACTTTTTCCCCTTCGTCCACCGCAATATAGGCACCAATTGGCAGGTTGAAAATTTTGCCGTTGCCGTCGTCGTCCACAACTTCAATGCTTGGGGTTAAGTTCTTGTCCTTAGATTCAATTACCACTTTTTGAACGTGACCCGTCTGCTCGTCAGCTACTTGTTTAATTGTTTTGTCTTCAATAAAATCAATATAGCGGATTCTACCGGGGGTGTCCGTAAGAATCACGGCATTGTACGGGTCGTGGTTGTAAAGCGGCGCTCCTTTTTTAATTTCCTGTTCTTCGTCCACTAACAGCTCAGCGCCGTAAGGAATTTCGTAACGTTTAATTTGTCTGCCGTCGTTGTCGAAAATTCCAATTGAACCGCGCCTTCCGGTAACGACTTTTACTGTTCCGAGGTAATCGGTCTTTTCGACGTAATTAATTTTTTCGAACTTCACCTTGCCGTCCACGTTCGAAGTGGCTTGCGATTGGCTGGCGATACGGGAGGAAGTTCCTCCAAGGTGGAAAGTACGCAAAGTAAGCTGCGTACCGGGCTCGCCAATGGACTGAGCCGCCACGATTCCCACAGCTTCCCCAACCTCAACCAACTTACCTGTGGTTAAGTTCCTGCCGTAACATTTGGCGCAGACGCCGTGGCGGGATTCGCAGGTAAGCACCGTGCGAATGTAAACTTCGTCAATTAAAGCTTCGTCAATTTTTTCGGCGATTTCTTCGGTAATCATTTCGCCGGCTTCGCATAAAACCTCGTCCGTTTTCGGATGCAAAATATCCTCTTGAGCCACGCGCCCGACAATTCTTTCGGCAAGAGGCTCTCTTTCCAGCTCGATGCTCTTAAGCGCGCGAACGGTAACGCCGCGAATTGTGCCGCAGTCCTCTTCCGTAATAATCACATCCTGCGCAACGTCCGTTAATCTTCTGGTTAAGTAGCCCGCGTCGGCTGTCTTCAATGCCGTGTCCGCCAGACCTTTACGCGCACCGTGCGTGGAAATAAAATATTCCAACACGGACAAACCTTCCTTAAAATTTGCAACAATCGGGTTTTCAATAATTTCGCCGGACTGACCGCTCAAGCTTTTTTGGGGTTTCATCATCAAGCCTCTCATTCCTGCAAGCTGGCGAACCTGTTCTTTTGAACCCCTTGCGCCCGAATCTACCATCATGTGCAGGGAGTTAAACCCGTTTTTGTCCTCGCGGATTTTGTTCATCAAAGAATTGGAGACGTTCGAAGTAGTGAACGTCCAAACATCTATTATTTTATTGTAACGCTCGGTGTCCGTAATTAAGCCCATTTCGTGCTCTTGCAAAATTTCGGAAACCTGGCGATTGGATTCTTCAATTAATTTTTGTTTTTCTTCCGGCACGAGCATATCGCTAAAGCTAATGGAGATGCCCGCTTTGGTGGCGTAGGAGTAACCCAAATCCTTCAGGTCGTCAAGGAATTTGGCCGTAACGTCGTTGCCAAGTTTAATAAACATCTTGTAAATAAAGCCGCTGAAAACCCTTTTAACAAGCAGCTCGTTAAAGAATCCCATTTCCTTGGGAACTATTTGATTGAAAACAACCCTACCAACGGTTGTTTCGATTAACTCTCCGTCGATTTTTACTTTAATTTTTGCGTGAACATCCACAACGCCTTGGTCGTAAGCAATTAAAGCTTCTTCTCTGTCGTAGAAAATCATTCCCTCGCCTTTGGCGCCGGGCAACATTTTAGTCAAATAGTAGCATCCTAAAATAATGTCCTGAGTAGGAACAACTATTGGACGCCCGTTCTGCGGCGAAAGAATATTGTGGCTTGAAAGCATTAACAAAGCGGCTTCCAATTGGGCTTCCTGCGAAAGCGGAACGTGAACGGCCATTTGGTCGCCGTCAAAGTCCGCGTTGAACGCCGTACAAACCATCGGGTGCAAGCGGATTGCCTTGCCGTCCACAAGAACGGGCTGGAAGGCTTGAATTCCCAGGCGGTGAAGCGTGGGAGCCCTGTTAAGCAGCACCGGATGCCCGTCGATTATTTTTTCCACAATGTCCCAAATTACGGGCTCTTTTCTGTCCACGGCTTTTCGAGCGCTTTTTACGGTCTTGTAGTAGCCGCGGTCAATTAATTTCCTGATGATGAACGGCTTAAACAATTCTACCGCCATGTCTTTAGGCAAGCCGCATTGGTGAAGTTTAAGCTCGGGACCGACAACAATAACCGAACGCCCGGAATAATCGACGCGTTTACCCAACAAATTCTGACGGAAGCGCCCCTGTTTTCCTTTAAGCATGTCGCTTAAAGATTTCAACGGGCGGTTGCCGTCGCTGCGAACGGCGCTTGCGCGGCGGGAATTGTCGAACAAAGCGTCCACGGCTTCCTGAAGCATTCTCTTTTCGTTCCTTAGAATTACTTCGGGAGCTTTAATGTCAATCAATCTTTTTAATCTATTATTTCTGATTATTACTCTTCTGTACAAATCGTTCAAATCCGAAGTGGCGAAACGCCCGCCTTCCAGCGGAACTAACGGTCTTAATTCCGGCGGAATCACGGGAATAATATCCATTACCATCCATTCGGGATTGTTGGTGTACTTGCCTTCTTTCGGACGGAAAGCCTCCAGCACGCGCAATCTTTTCAGCAAATCTTTTCTTTTCTGCTGGGAAGTTTCTTCCTTCAAAGCGGCCTTAAGTTCCCAGAAGGTCTGCTCGATTGGCGTTCTTCTTAAAAGTTCCCTGATTGCGTCGCCGCCGATTTTAGCCACGAATTTTTTCGGGTCGTCGTTTTCGAGGGCGTCGTTGTCGAAAGGCAGCGTGGCGAGGATTTCGTAGTACTGGTCTTCGGAAATCAAATCTTTGTAGGACAATCCCGTCGTTCCGGGATTAATCACCACGTAAGATTCGTAGTAAATAATTTTTTCGAGCTCTTTTGTCGTCATTCCAATAATATTGCCAATTTTGGAAGGGAGGGCTTTAAAGAACCAGATGTGCACAATGGGAACGGCAAGAGCGATGTGCCCCATTCTTTCGCGGCGAACGGATTTTTGCGTGACTTCCACGCCGCACCTGTCGCACACAATTCCCTTGTACCTAATTCCCTTGTACTTTCCGCAAGCGCATTCCCAATCCTTTACTGGACCGAAAATCTTCTCGCAAAAAAGTCCGTCTTTTTCGGGACGGAAAGAGCGGTAATTTATTGTTTCCGGTTTTGTAACTTCGCCGTGCGAGCGGGAAAGAATATCGTCCGGGCTTGCAAGGCTAATTGTAATTTTCTCAATATTTCTAACTCTTGTTTCTTGAGCTCTGAATCTCATAAAACTTTCTCCTTTAGAAATAATAGATTTAGTTTATTTTAATATCTAAACCTAATCCTTGTAATTCTTTAATTAAAACGTTAAAGGCTTCGGGAATATTTGGTTCCTGAAGGTTTTCGCCCTTAACAATAGCTTCGTAAGCTTTGGCTCTGCCTACAACGTCGTCGCTTTTGACGGTAAGAATTTCCTGCAAAGTGTGAGCCGCGCCGTAGCCTTCCAGCGCCCACACTTCCATTTCGCCAAAGCGCTGACCGCCGAATTGGGCTTTACCGCCCAGCGGCTGCTGAGTAATCAGCGAGTAAGGACCAATCGAGCGGGCGTGAATCTTGTCGTCGACCATGTGCCCTAATTTGAGCATGTAGATGTAACCGCAAGTAACTTTCTGGTCGAACTTCTCGCCCGTTCTGCCGTCGTACAACGTGGTTTTACTGCCTTCCTCGATTCCGGCTTTTTCCAGCCATTCTTCCACATCTTTAACGCTTGCGCTGTCGAAAATCGGAGTTTCGAATTTAACGCCAAGCAATTTACCGACCCAGCCCAAAGCTGTTTCGTAAATTTGTCCGATGTTCATTCGCGAAGGCACGCCGAGCGGGTTAAGAATAATGTCGACCGGCTCGCCGTTTTCGTCGTAAGGCATATCCTCCACGGGAACAATTTTGGAAACAACGCCTTTGTTTCCGTGCCTTCCGGCCATTTTGTCTCCAACGGAAAGTTTGCGTTTTTTTGCAACGTAAACTTTGGCAAGTTTAATTATTCCCGGAGGCAGTTCGTCTCCGCTTTGAATTTTTAATTTTTCGCTTTTGAATTCTTCGCGGTAATCATCTAACAATTCGAAATAGTTCTGAAAGAGCGTTTTAACCATCTTGTTGGTCTTTTTGTCCTCGAACCAATCCTGTTTGTAATCCAAAGCGGTAACGTCGTCCATTTGTTCGAATGTGTTTTCCTTAATTGTTTTACCGCTTCGCAAAACAACAGAGCCGTCTAAGCTTCTTACGCCTTTAACGGTTTTGTTCAAGCAGATTTTGGTTAATTTTTGAACTAATTTATTGTAATGGTCGCTAAACTTTTTGTTGTACTTAGCTTCCAGTTCTTCTATTTGTTTTTTCTCTAATTTTTTAGCGTTAGCGTCGCGTTTTTTACGGGTAAACAAATGCGTTTTAATAACGATTCCTTTAAGTCCGGGAGGTGCTTTAAGGGAAGCGTCCTTAACGTCGCCAGCTTTTTCGCCGAAAATGGCTTTCAACAATTTCTCCTCCGGTGTAGGATCGCTTTCGCCTTTAGGGGTAATTTTACCGATTAAAATGTCGCCTTCCTTAACTTCTGCACCAACGCGAATAATTCCGTTTTCGTCCAGATTTTTAGTGGCTTCTTCGCTAACGTTGGGAATGTCGCGTGTTAGTTCTTCGTTGCCGCGCTTGGTTTCTCTTACTTGCAGTTCAAAGCTTTCAATGTGAATTGAAGTGTAAACGTCGTCGGAAACCAGTTTTTCGCTAATAATAATAGCATCCTCGAAGTTGTAGCCGCGCCAGGGCATGAACGCCACGCGAACGTTTTTACCAAGGGCAAGCTCGCCGTGGTCGATTGCCGGACCGTCGGCAAGCACGTCTCCTTTTTTAACCTTTTGCCCCGTTCTAACAATGGGTCGCTGGTTAAAGCAAGTCTCCTGGTTAGTGCCGGTAAATTTGGTTAATTTGTATTCTACCCTGCGCTCGTCGTCGAAGCCTGTAAGCGCTTCGAAGGAGTTTTCGTTAAGTTTGTATTTAACAACAATTTTGTCCGCGCTTGCATATTCAACCGTACCGTCATCCTCCGCAACAATTAAAGTGCGCGAATCGCGCGCTATTTTCGATTCCATTCCCGTGCCTACAATCGGCGCTTCGGGAACCATTAACGGTACAGCTTGACGCTGCATATTAGAGCCCATCAGAGCCCTGTTTGCGTCGTCGTGCTCGAGGAACGGAATCAACGAAGCTGCGGGACTAATAATTTGCGTAGGAGCAACGTCCATTAAATCCACTTCGTTGGGGTAAACAACGGGGAACTCGCCCTTCCTGCGGCATTTTACTCTTTCGTTCAGGAAGCGTCCTTCCTCGTCGATTGGCGCGTTTGCCTGCGCGATTGTGTATTTGTCTTCCTCGTCCGCCGAAAGGTAAACAATTTCGTTAGTAACCCTGCCGTCAACCACTTTTCTGTAAGGGGTTTCAAGGAAACCGAAATGGTTTACCCTAGAATAAATAGTAAGTGAGGAAATAAGACCGATGTTAGGTCCTTCCGGCGTTTCGATCGGGCAAAGCCGGCCGTAATGGGAATGGTGCACGTCGCGCACTTCGAATCCGGCGCGCTCGCGCGTAAGTCCGCCGGGACCTAATGCGGAAACTCTTCTTTTGTGAGTTAATTCGGAAAGGGGATTGGTCTGGTCCATGAACTGCGAAAGCTGATTAGTGCCGAAGAATGCGTTAATTACGCTGCTTAAGGTGCGGGCGTTAACAAGCTCCTGCGGCTGCATGTTCTCGGTATCCCGCATGTTAAGCCGTTCTTTAATTGTTCTTGCCATTCTTGCAAGCCCGATATTAAATTGCTGCATCAGCTGTTCGCCAACCGTTCTAACTCTTCTGTTGCCCAGATGGTCGATGTCGTCAACCGGAATATTGCCATTCTTCAGGTGAATTAAATTTTTCATTATTGCGAGGATGTCCTCGAAGGTAAGAACTTTAACGTCGGAAGGAATGTTCAAATTCAGTTTGTCGTTCATTCTGAAACGTCCGACGTCGCCGAGGTCGTAGCGTTTTTCGTTGAAGAACAATTTGTCCAAAAGGGCTTGAGCCGTGTCCACGTCGGGCGCCTCGCCGGTTCTAAGCTGGCGGTAAATTGCAAAGAGGGCTTCTTCCTTGGAAGTCGACTCGTCTTTGCGCAATGTATTAATAATTAAATTCTGGTCGTGGGACGTTTCCGAGTAAATAAGCTTGAGGTTTTTAACCGTGGAATTTTTTATGTCGATTATCGCTTCCTCGGTAAGCTCAGTGTCCCGCGCGGCAAAGATTTCGCCCGTAGTGGTGTCGATTACGTCCTCGGCAACCAGCCTGCCGTTGTGTTCGTTGGGGTCTAATTCTTCGACGGAAATATCTTCAATCATGTCGAAGAGGCGAAGAATTTCCTCGTCCGTTTCGTACCCCATAGCGCGCAGCAGCGTGGTTGCGGGGAATTTTTTCCTTCTGTCGACGTAAATGTACATTATGTGATTAATATCTGTGGCAAATTCCACCCACGAGCCGCGGAAAGGAATAATCCTTGCCGAGTAGATTGGCGTTCCGTTCGGGTGCACGGTTTGCGAAAAAGCCACGCCGGGCGAGCGGTGCAGCTGGCTAACCACAACCCTTTCGGCGCCGTTAATTACGAACGAGCCGCGCTCGGTCATGAAGGGCAGATTTCCAAGGTAAACTTCCTGCTCTACTGAATTTGCAAATTCTTCTTCAACGTTTTCGCGCGTGGAAAGCCGCAAGCGGGCTTTCATCGGCACGCTGTAAGTTAAACCTCTTTCAATGCATTCGGCTACGGAAAAGCGGGGCTTTTCCATGTAATAGCCAATAAAATCGAGTCTGAAAAGTTCTTTATTGTCTAAAATCGGAAAATTTGTATTAAAAACAGCCTGCAATCCCTTGTTTTCTCTTTTGTCGGGATCAACCTTAAGCTGAAGAAAATCCTCAAAAGATTCCAGTTGAATATTTAATAAATCAGGGCTATCTAATACAGGAGTAATGGACCTAAAAGTTACTCTGTTGTTTTTAGGGTTAATTTTGTTGTTTTCCAATCCAACCTCCTTAAAAGAAATAAATTTCCATTTAAAAATTAAACAAAAGTGACGGGACGACGGAAATCGCCCCATCACTTTCAAAAAAGTTAAGAAAAAACAGAGAAATTACTTTAACTCTACGGTAGCGCCAGCTTCTTCGAGTTCTTTCTTAATTTTTTCAGCTTCGTCCTTGCTAACGCCTTCTTTAACGGTGCTTGGCGCGGAGTCGACCAATTCTTTGGCTTCTTTAAGTCCAAGCCCGGTATGAGCGCGAACTACTTTAATAACGTTAATTTTCTTTTCGCCGTAAGAAGCGAGGACAACGTCGAATTCTGTTTTTTCTTCAGCCGGAGCCGCTTCGGCGCCGCCTGCAACCGCGCCG
>JALWSN010000024.1 GCA_027080245.1 Ignavibacteriales bacterium
AAATATTCTTGTTGGCACTCAAATGGTAAGCAAAGGGTTGGACTTTTCGAACGTTACTTTAGTGGGGGTAATTTCAGCCGAGACAACATTGTGGCTGCCGGATTTCCGGGCGGACGAGAAGACGTTCCAATTGCTAACGCAAGTAGCCGGAAGAGCCGGAAGAAGTTCTAAAAAAGGCGAAGTAATTATTCAAACGCAAAACCACAGAAATTTTGTTTTGCAAAAGGTTATTACAAACGACTACCACGGCTTTTACGAAAGAGAGATTAAACTAAGAGAATTAAACGGTTACCCGCCTTTTACAAGATTGTGTTTAATTGAAAGCAAATCCAAAAATCAAAGAGAAGCTTTTACAGTAATAAAAGCAATATTCGAGCTGTTAATTAAAGAGCCTGCGCCGTTGTTAATTTCTTCGCCTCACGAAGCGGTGATATTTAAAATTAAAGGGGAGTACCGTTACCATTTGTTGATTAAATCAAACAAATTAAAGGACCCGGCGGGCAAAAAGTTACGAGGCGCAATTGAAAACGTTTTAACAAAAATGAAAAATGAATCAATATTCAATAAAGTTAAAATCTCCATCGACATCGACCCGCAAAGCGTGATGTAATTAAATTATTCCCAATCTTTTAAATTCCGCAAATAGCTTCTCGTTGCTTTTGAATTGAATTCCTTGCCACCCAAGGCTTTTCGCGGCGTTCACATATTCTTCAATATCGTCAATGAACAAATGACTTTCGGCGGGCAAATTTGTAAAATCCATTACAGCCTTGTAAATAATGGCTTCCGGCTTAACGGCGCCCGCTTCGTGACTTAAAATAAGGGCGTCGAAGTACTTTAAAAACTCAAACTTTTCCCAACCGTATTTTTTGTGAATGGCATTTGTGTTGGAAAGCAAAACAAGCTTAAATTTTTTGCGCAACGAGGGAAGCAAAGCGGCAAGTTCCTTATTTTCTTCAAAAATATTTGAATAATAAAAACAAAATTCCTCTTTGTTCAGCAAGCCTTCCGTCCATTCAATCATTATTTTCAAGAACTCGTCTTCCGTTAACAGCCCTTTTTCAAAGCGGCGATGGACTTCGTAATTTTCCTTGTAAAGCCTTGCAAATTTTTCGCCCAAACCGGACTTAAGTTCGTTCAACTTTTTTAACAAACCGCCGTAATCAAACGGGATTAAAACATTACCCAAATCAAACACTAAAACTTCAATCATATTCTTAACGAATTTTCCCTTTTTATTTAAAAACAATCGACCACAAAATGTAATCGAAAATAAGAATTGCCGACGAAGTAAGAACAAAAGAGCGAATAGTGGAAAGTCCAACGCCTTCCGCACCGCCTTCGGTTCTGAAGCCAATGTGGCAGCCAAGCAGCGAAGTTACTGCGCCAAAAACAATACCTTTGGTAATGCCAAAGAAAAAATCGCTAAAGACGAAAAACCTCCTGACCGAATCGAAGAATGTTGAATAAGAAACATTCAGAAAATAATTTGAAATGAAATATGCCCCAATAACGGCAATTATGTCCGCAAAAACAATCAGGACGGGCATCATTAAAGTTGCGGCAAGAAATCGAGGCATTGCAAGGTATCGGACGGGGTCGATGCCCATTGTCTCCAGGGCGTCAATTTGCTCGGTTACACGCATCGTACCCAACTCCGCTGCTATCGAAGCGCCAACCCTTCCTGCAATCACTATTGCAGTCAGCACGGGTCCTAATTCCGTAATTATTGCCCTGCTTGTAGCCGCACCCAAAAATGAAAGCGGCGCAATGCCTTTTAGCTGGTACGCCGCTTGCCAGGCTGCGACTGCGCCAGTGAATACGGCAATCACAGCGACAAGGGGCAAGGAATCTACTCCAATATGTTCCATTTGCTTCAGTACAAGTCGCCTGCTCTTAAAAGCACGTCCGAAATACTTGACGATTTGCCCCAACAGTATTGAGACCTGACCAAGCTCTTCCATAAACCTTAAAAATTTTTGTCCGATTAGTCTAATCATTTTTCCCGGTCGCTCGAACATTACAGATAATAAATTTATCAAAGTTAACCAAATATTTTCAAATTTTCATTCGAGGATTACAAACAATAAAATTCATAAACTCCAGAAATGATTTTAACCGCCGATTGAAATAATACCTTACAATAGAACGGATATTTCACAATTAAAATCCCCCAAAAGGCGTCACAAAACGGAACCTTTAACATAGTTGGAGCTTAAAATTCTCAGTTAATTTAAAGTCTTAATCATACGATACTATTTCATCAATATCATTTTTTTCGTTTGAGTGAATTTACCGGCGGTTAATTTGTAAAAATATATTCCGCTTGCCAAGTTATTTCCGTTAAATCTTACCTCGTAGTTTC
>JALWSN010000025.1 GCA_027080245.1 Ignavibacteriales bacterium
TTTACTTTTTTCCCTTTTCATTTGCCCTTTTATTTTAATCAAAAATCGTAAAAGTCTGTAAATTAAAATTCAAGTCTCGTTTACCAAAACCATATTATTTTCTTTAATCAATTCACGTATTTTCCCGGCTTGGGTTTTAATTTCCTCCATCTTAGTTGAGGTAAGAGTAAATCTCATAAATCCGGGCGCGTTTTCTTTCATTCCTTTCAAAGTAGGAACTTTTAACTGCAAATCAACGATGTCCGCCTTTTCATTTTCAATCAAATCGGAAAGTTTCTTCAAAAATCTCTTTTCTCCAAACTGCCCTGCAATTTCGAAATGTTTCCTTGTAACGGTTTCTGAAATTTGTTCCTCGGCGGCTTCCTTAAGTTCAGTCAGTTTCAACTTTTCTTTTTTAGCCGCCGCTTCTTCGTGAACTATTTTAAAGATTTTATGTTGTCGCTCCAGTTTCCAGATTATCTCCCTTCCGGGGAATGAAATAGCTTCGGTCGGACAAACCGTTGCGCACGTTGAACAACCAACCATGCAATTCAGCGGATTTGCTACTTTTGCTTTGCGCGGTTTCTGCGCTGCAACTTCAAAAACATTCCTTCCGCACGAAAGGTAACAAAGCTCGCAACCAATACATTTTTCCTCGTTAAGAGTCGGGAACCATGGGATTTCTTCCCGGGGAATTCCATGCCACGGTTTTGTAAATTTTTTGTTAGTCATCTCCAAACCTTTTAATGATTTATTGTTTTTTTGCCAATCATCTCTTTAAGGGGACTTTTCTCTTCTTAATTTTTCGTAAAGTTCTTTCACCTTCTCAATCACGTCCTCGGCAATTTTGTTCATTACTTCTTCGTCGTAATCCAATCCGGGAGTTTTCTCCACGCCGTAATCCTCGTCCGGAGCGATTCGAAGCGCCGGTTTAAAACCGCCAAGTTTTACTGTCTCCAAAACGCAGGATTCTTTGCAACCGTCAATTACAACAATGGCGTCGGCTTCTTTGAATTTGCCCGCCGGTTTTAAATCCGGGTAAATTGCCGGCAGACAATTAATATTGGCGTAAGGCAAAGCTCTGTCGAGCTTCTTGGCAATTTCCAAGGACATTTGCCCGATGTTAGAACGCCCCGAGCAGTTAGCAATTGAAATTTTTATTTCATGATTTTCATTCATTACAATATTCCTCCTTTTTAATTAAGCTTTTTCCACAACCCCTTTAAGCGAGTTTTTTTTGTTTATTTTGCTGAAGATCTTAAACCAGAGCGAGGCGAAAGGCATCTGGAACAAAATACAGGGCACAACCCCCAGCAACGCCATCGGACCAAAGGCCGCAATAGCCAATCCCATTGCAATCGAAAGGTTCTTCGTAGCAAATCCGTAAGTTATTGGAATTGATTTTTCGTGCGGAATTTTAAAAATCTTCAAGGACAAATAATAAGAAAAGGGGTAAGCTACCGAGTAGTAAATTAACATTCCAATTGCCGGCATTAAAACAAGCGAAGGATGTTTTTCGATTGCGCGCGCTTGCATTAAAGGCGCAATGAACACAATGTACAAAGCTAAAACCGATGAAATCAAATGGGACAATGGTTTGATTTTAACAACGCCTTTCCAGCCGTATTTTTTAACAATTAGCTTTTGCGTAATGAAAGCGAGCAATAATGGCAGAACAACCATCATCACAATTTTAATTAACAACACAGAAGTATTAACCGCCACCCTGCTGCCCACGAAAAATTGCATTCCGTAAGGTACCCACACAATCGAAACCAATAACGTTACGGTTTGAATTGCCGTGGCGAGCCCAATGTTAGCTTCAAGAATTCCAGTCCAGTAGGTAATCATTCCGCCGGGCGGCACAATTGACGCCAGAAGCAAACCGGTGTAAAGCTGCGCGTTGCTCGTGAAAACGCTCGCTAAAGGAATCATCAGCAGCGGCGCGATTACAAGCGACAAAAGGCTGCCGTAAATCATTTCTTTCGGGTAGATTAACGCGTTTTTCAACTCTTCCATTTTCATCGTCACCAGCATTGCGTAAATCATGACAATCACCGCAGGCATAATGGAAGTTTTAATAGCTTTTATTTCGGCTTTGCTTAGATTTAACCCAAGCAAATAACCGCCCAGCAACGCCGCTAAAATAAGCCAGGGCATGTATTTTTTAATGAACGAATCTATTCTTTTAATTGTCTCCATCACGCGCCTCAGTTAAATCATATAATAAAGTCCGAGCCAGGTTGCGTAAGAATTACCGAAAGGCCTCTTTTGAATTAATGTTAATGGCAAAACCGCTTGAACGAAAAATGAATTTCCGAATCGGTATTGAACGGCGGGAATTAACTGGAACAAATACGCGTCGGTGTCGGGTAAATTT
>JALWSN010000026.1:0-8482 GCA_027080245.1 Ignavibacteriales bacterium
TTCATCCGTTACTTTGCTTCAATTGATAACAGGTTCGAAAATGGTATTCTGGAAAACAACAACATGGACAGAACCTCTCTGAGAGCAAACATTATTGCAGCGCCAAGCAACAACCTTACGATGACTTTCGATGCGGGCTACACCCTCAATAAGCTTTCTCGCCCGAACAACGACAACAATATTTACGGTTATCTTGGCAATACGTTGTTGTTTAGCAAATCTTACAGATTTACCGACAGCCTTTCAATCGCTAATCTAAAAGACGAACACAACGTAAACGAATTCATCGGCTCGGCAAAAATCACTTATTCACCAATTAAAAATCTTGAGATTAATTTCACCGCTGGCATCGACGAATCCAACTGGCGGCAGGATCAAACCTTCCCCGCTAATATGGCTTACGCGTTTGTTCCGAAAGGACGCAGAAGAATTTACACAAGAAACAACAGGCAATTTACTTACGATTACAACGCTCAATACAAATATAGCTTTTTTGGAATTAAGGCAAATTCCATTGTCGGCGCCCAATTGTTCGACAGGAAAGTACGCACAAGCTTCCTGACCTCCGAAAAATTCCAGACCGAATTGATTACCGATATCGGTTCAGGAAGCGACGTAACCGACTGGGGCGAAGGGAAAACACATGAAAGGCAAGCCGGTATCTTTACCGAGCACTCCTTCTCTTACAAGGACAGATATTTCCTTTCGCTTGGCTTAAGGCAGGATTACGCAAGCGCCATCGGTTCTGAAGCGCCAAGCATTATTTATCCGAAGGCAAGCTTCGCTCTCAGGCTCGACAAATTTAACATCTTGCCCAAAGTTTTCGGACTGTTCAAATTGCGCGCAGCCTATGGCGAAAGCGGCACGCTGCCTAATCCGCGCGACCCGATACCATTATTGTGGACTGCCGCAAACAGCGGTTACGGAACAGGCGCGGTTCTTTCTGCAATCGGTAACGCTAAAATCAAACCCGAAAGAATTAAAGAATTTGAAGTGGGGTTAGATGCAGAATTCCTGAGACATTTCTCGTTCGAATTTACTTATTACAGGCAGAACGCTAGTAATTCAATCGTTGGATTGCGCAACGCTCCTTCCACAGGTAAAACCGCAAGTTCCGTTCCGTTCAATATCGGCGCAATGAAGGCTTGGGGAATTGAATCGATGCTGCAAGCAAATCTGTTCAGGAGCGTCAACAACTCGTTGGATATGACTTTAATATTAAATTACCAAACAAACGAAGTGACGGACTTAGGCGGCGCTCAGCCGATATTCGACGGGTTCGATTTGAACGTTATTAAAGAAGGATTGCGGAAACACGAATTCTACACATGGAAAGTTAAAGGCGCTAAGTTCAATAGCGACGGCACTTATGCGGGTGCCGACGTCACCGCCGACAGAGTTTCCTTTGGCAATCCAATCCCCAGCACCACAGGTTCCTTCACAATTAATTTCAGATTTCTGAAAAACTTCCGAGTTTACGCATTAGTCGACTGGGCTTTAGGTCACAAAATATTCGACAACACCTATTTGTTTGCAACGAGATTTGGCAACAACCCTCGTTACAACGAATTAAAAGAAATGCTTTTGGATCCTACCTCTCCAAAATATCTAAAACCGGGAACGGCGGAATACAAGAAAGCCGCCGACGAGTTCGCCCGTTTGGACTGGCATTGGGACGGCAATTATATCTTCGACGCAAGCTACGTTAAGTTAAGAGAAGTAAGCTTGAGCTACGATTTGAAAGATATTCTGAACAATATGAATTTCAACGCCTTCTCCAGCTTCATGGTGGGCGTTTCCGCAAGGAATATTTACACTTCAACAAAATATCCCGGCGCGGATGTAGAAGTAAACTTTACCGGTTCGCGTTCTTTGTCGAGAGGACAGGATTTCTTAACGCTTCAAAATCCAAGAACCTACAACTTCTGGGTAAGAATTGGATTATAAAAAATAGGAGATTAGAATATGAAAAAAATAAAATATTTAATGACATTTGTCTTTTTATCCCTGTTGCTTGTCGGCGGATGCAAAGACTATGTTACCAACATCGACCCTCTAATCGATGCCGTAGAAGATTCAAGACTTAACCAGCCCAGTCAGGTTGACTTTTTAATTACGGGCGTTAAGGCTCAATTTTCTTTTACCATCGATAATTTATTAGTTATTGCAGACGGGCTGTCCGACCAATTTATTTTCAGCTTCGACGTGCCTAATGCCACTTACCCCACGTTCGAAGACATTGACAAAGGAGATATTCAATTGGACAACAACTCTGTCGACGGTCCGTTTAACAACCTTGGCGAATTAAGATTCTTTGCCGATAATCTTGTTGAACGAGTTAACAAAATTGCCGGGTTAGACGCCGCGAAGAAGGAAGAAGCCCTCTACACAGGCTATCTTTACGGCGGATTAGCGCGCTATTATTACGCCACTTACTTCGGTCTTGATAAAACCCAAGGCGGCGGCGTAATTGACGCTGGTCCGTTCATTCCTTCGTCTCAGATGTACGATTTAGCGGCTGAAAAATTAACCGAAGCTTTGAAACATACTTCGGACGCTTACCAAAAACGCATAGTTAATTCCTTATTGGCTCGCCTTTACCTTTACAAAGGCGATTACGCAAAGGCAAACACTTATGCCGAAAAGGGAATGGTTAACGGCGATAACCCGTTCCAGGCGCTTTACACAATTCAGTCGGACAATTATTATTGGGAGCAAGCGGGCGAACCCAGATCGCAATTTGTGTGCGATTTCAGATTCCACGATTACGTAACTCAGGACCCGGCAGAAGCTTCCAGAATTCCCTTAAGCCCCATTACCGGCAACAGCGGTAAGGTTTACTACTTCCAGGAAAAATATCCTACCGCCGATTCTCCGATTAATCACATGACGTGGCAGGAAAACAATTTAATGCTTGCCGAGCTTTCTCTCAGAGGGGCAAATTCCAAGGACGCGTTAGCTTTGGTTAACGAAGTTCGCCAATCGCACGGTTTGTCCGATTTGTCCTCCATTGACCTCGACGGCATTTACGTTGAAAGGGACAAAGAATTGTTCTGCACGGGGAACAGACTGCCTGACGAACGCAGATTTAACAAATTCCACTTGCCCGCGGGCTCGTGGCAGTATTTCCCGATTACTCAGAACGAAAGGAACGCTAATCCGAACCTGAAGTAATTTTTCTTATCTTGGATGACTTCCCTCGAAAGGCTGCCTGTTTTTAACGACAGGCGGCCTTTTTTATTTTTTATTACGCGTAACTCCTATTCTTTTTAGATTCTGACGAGCAAGTTTTGCGGCAGGCGAATTAGGGAATTTTTTAATTAAATACTTCCACGCTTTTTCCGCCTGTTTTATTTTACCTTCGGTAAATAGAAAAACCCCTTTGTTGTAAAGCGCGCCAATATCGTTTGGAGAGATGCGTAGAATTTTTTCGTTAAATTTTTTTGCTTCTCGAATATTTCGCAACCTGTAGTAGTTGGAAACCAGCGAAAACAAAATATCCACCCGTCGCCGATCAATTTTCAATATTTTCAAGTAATATTTGTTTGCAACTTTGGGATTGTGCGCAACAGACATTAAATCCGCGTATTCACGCATACTTAAAGTATCTTTGGGATTGTTCTTGATTGCTTTCTTTAACAAGTTAACCTTCGAAAGAAATTTCTTGCTAACATCGAATTTACTTGGCTGAGCGAGCGGTTTTTTCCTCTGGGTGTGAGATGGAGCCGGAGCGGCGAATTTTTCGCCAGCCGTTCCCCCGTAGTCTTGATTTTGCCCGTTTGTTAAAAGGTAGTAGAGCGCCACTAAAACAGCTATGCCAACCAAAAAATAGACGTAATTCTTCAAAGATTTCATTTGTTGCCTTTGTTCTAATTTTTAATCGAACCAAAATAAATCTGTATCGGCTACTTTCCAAAATAATTTTGTGCGAAAAATTATTTTTGCGCTAACATTGAATCCTTTTAAGAATTTGAACATCAAACACAAGAAAAAAATAAATAATTATTTCACAAAAAAAGAAGAGAAAGAAATATGATAGAGCACTTGACAAAACAGACTTTTTTAGAGAAAGTTTTCGATTACGAGCACAACACGGAATGGAAATACCAAGGCGATAAGCCCGCAATTATTGACTTTTGGGCGGATTGGTGCCAGCCGTGTAAAATGATTGCACCGGTTCTTGAAGAATTGGACAAAGAATACGACGGGAAAATTCAAATTTACAAAATCAACACAGAAGAAGAACAGGAATTAGCCGCGGCATTTGGAATCAGAAGCATTCCATCGCTGCTTTTCATTCCACTTAACGACAAGCCTCAAATGGCTGTCGGCGCGTATCCTAAAGAAACGATGAAAGAGATAATCGAAAACGTTTTGTTTGCCGAGAAGGTTCAAGAATAAGAATTACCAAAATAAATCACTCCCTTAGAAAGAGCCGGCAATTTATTTTGTCGGCTTTTTCTTTATTCGGGAAAAGGCTTGCCACGACGATTAAAGGGGAAAACAATTTAAGCGCTCCTGTCCAAAATACATTGCAATTCAATTTGTTTTGGAAAAGATGTGTTTGTTTTTTAAAGAACTTTACCCCCTCTTCTCTTGTGAAGAGAAGGGGGCTTTTAAATTGTTCTCCTCCTAAAGTTCTCCCTCTTCTTTTCAAGTGGAGGATCGGGGTGTAGTTGGTGGAAAAGTCTTAAGGAATAAGTCTTAAGTTGTAAGTAATTAGCGTTCAGTAACTGATTTTTCTCTGAGTGAAACTGTTGCCTGGGACCGGTTTTCCTTTTCCACGCAAAGATCCCACTGGTTATTTATCTGTGTTTAATCTGTGCGAATCTGTGGTTTACTTTTTTACCACAGATTATCGCGGATTATTTCACAGATTGGCACAGATTAAACCATCCCTTTAACATTGATAAAAATATTTGATTGCACTAGCACTTCTCCTCCGAGAGAAAGGGTTTAGGGTGGGGTGGAGTATTTTCAGTAAAATATTCGAGAAAGTGATTCTTTACAAAATGCATTGCCAATCAATTTATCATTGGCGGATGTGATTTAATGAAATTGACGCTGGGGTTTGGTCAAAAAACTTTACATAAAGAAAAGAATTTTTAGTATATTTGTAAGCTTAAATATTTTTATTTTTGCGGGAACTTTTTTAACTAAAAATCATCTAATTGAGGCGTTTATTTGCGGATGTGCAAAATTAAAGGAGTAATTTAATTGAAAATCACTAAAAGATACACGAATCGCGAAAGCCAGAGTCTGGACAGGTACTTACAAGAGATTGGCAAAGTCGATTTAATCACCCCCGAAGAAGAGATTGAATTAGCCTCAAGAATTAAGAAAGGCGATCAGCAAGCTCTTGAAAAAATGGTAAAGGCTAATTTAAGATTTGTAGTTAGCGTGGCAAAGCAATTTCAGAACAAGGGGCTTTCGCTGGGCGATTTAATTAACGAAGGCAATATTGGCTTAATTAAAGCGGCTAAGAAATTCGACGAAACGCGTGGGTTCAAATTTATTTCTTACGCGGTTTGGTGGATTAAGCAATCAATTATGCAGGCAATAGCCGATCAATCCCGTATGGTTAGGCTTCCGCTGAACAGAGTTGGAGCGATTACTAAAATCAGCAAAGCGGCAAGCCAGTTAGAGCAAGAATTAGAAAGAAAACCCACAAACGAGGAAATCGCCGAAATGCTTGAGATGACGGAAGAAGAAGTAGCTTACGCACTGCAACATGCCGGCAGGCATGTTTCCGTTGACGCTCCGTTTTCTCAATCGGATAACGACAAAAGTTCCTTGCTGGACGTGCTTTCCAACAGCGAGCAACCGGATCCTGACTCGAGTTTGATGAGCGATTCGTTAAAAAAGGAAATTGAACGAGCCCTTTCCACTCTAACGGAAAGGGAAGCAGAGGTTATTCGCCTCTATTTCGGAATTAATTCCGAATACTCCGCAACATTGGAGGAAATAGGAGAGATATTGAACTTAACTCGCGAACGCGTAAGGCAAATCAAGGAAAAAGCCTTAATGCGATTGCGCCACTCTTCAAGAAGCAAAAGCTTAAAAGCCTATTTAGGCTAATTAAGCGCCTCCTTTTTAGCCGGGCTTTTCGCCCGGTTTTTTTATTTGAAAAAAATTATTGGAAATAAATTTTTACCCTTCAGCCTCCCCTTTGCTAAGGCGGTAAAGGTCCACAAACAAACAGGAAGAAATATTTTTGTAATTCCCCTTTAATTTGTTGTAAATCAACTTGCCAACGAACTGTCCCCCAAAAAACGCTCCGACTAAAATAGGGTAAGTAATGAACTTAAATCCGAGATGCCCTAATATTCTCAGCACTATTACAAATGGCACAGGGATGTGAATTGCCAGAGCCCACTGTAACGAAAACTTCCTGACGTTACCCCGCCAATATCCAAATGGCAAATTAAACAAGAAAACAATTAATGCCGCAATCCAAATATTCATTTAACTTTTCCTTCTATTTTTTGAATGCAAATATAATAAATATCTTACAGGATAGCAGGTCTTTTTTTTGCATATTTAAATATTTTATTGCCTAAAACACATCTGTTCAATAAATTGAATTACATTGCATTTTGGACAAAAGTGACCTAAAAAGTTTCGTAGAATATTTTCTTTAATCCCAGAAAAACTAAAAGGGCTGAAATAGCAAGCTTTAACTTAACTTAAAAGGAGAAAAATTAAACAAACGGAAATTATTTTGAAATTTAACCTATTAAAATAAAGCTTATTCAAAATTCAGCTTTTTATTTCTCAAAATTTCAGTGCTGCGCCAGAAATATTTTTGTCTTGATTTTAATTTTAATTTTGGTAATCTTTAAATTTTAATTTGCTTAATAAAAAATGAAAATAAAAAATTCTTTTTTAATAATTCTTTTTACCTTAGCATTTGAATTAAACGCGCAAACAGTAATAGGAAAATACGCGGGCGAATTTTTAGCAATAGGCGTTGGCGCCCGAGCGCTTGGAATGGGAAGCGCTCAAGTTGCCACGACTAACGATGTTACTTCAAGTTACTGGAACCCGGCAGGGCTTTCCCTGGTAAACTATCCCCAAATTTCAATCATGCATGAAGAACATTTCGGCTCCCTCGTAAATTATAATTACGCCGCAATTGCGTTACCTTACGGCAAAACAATGACTTTCGCTTTCAGCGCAATCAGGCTTAGCGTAGACGGTATTCCCGATACCCGGAACGCTTTAATCGACCAGAATACTGGACAGGTAATTTACGACATCTTCAATCCGAACGCCCGTTTGGATCCCGACAAAATTACAGAGTTCAGCAACACGGACTGGGCATTCTTTTTTTCTTTTGCGCAAAAACGCTCGGACAAATTTTCCTGGGGTGCTAATTTGAAATTCATTTACAGAACCATTGCCTACTCGTGGGCAATGGGAATTGGATTCGACGTTGGAGCAATTTACTCGCCCGTAAAAAATCTTTTACTCGGCGCTAATTTAATGGATGTTACTTCAACATTCATTGCGTGGAAAACCGGCAGAAACGAACTGATTACTCCTACAATTAAAATTGGCGCGGCTTACCTTTTACGCTACAAAAATTTCACGCTAACGCCGGACGTTGATTTTGACGTAAGATTTGAAAACAGGCGCTTTGCCTCTGAATTTAATCTCGGACCAATAAGCTTTGACGCACACAGCGGATTTGAAATAACCTACAAAAATATTTTCGCCGTTCGCGCCGGCTACAACGACGTTAAACAATTCACTCTTGGCGCGGGAATTAAATTGCCCAAACTCAACATCGATTACTCCTTCGCTCGTTTCAACGATTCGCAATTTGCCCGGCTGCCGGATTCCCACCGAATATCTTTAATCTTAACGCTCGAAGAACCCAAATATTTGCGCAAGTAATTTGCCCGGAGTTTTACGCGCAACGACAGGGATTTATTTGCAAATAGGCGGAAGGCTAATTCTACCGTAACCAAGGAAGATTGTCCAAATCCACATTGCCGCCGGAGATTATTAGCCCTACTCTTTTCCCCTTGAAGAATTCTCTGTTTTCCAAAACCGCGGCAAGAGGAACCGCCGAAGAGGGCTCTATTATTATCTTAAGTCGCTCCCATGTCATTCTCATAGCCGTAATTATTGACTTTTCGCCAACCGTAAAAATGTCGTCGACAAATTTAGTCACAATTGAAAACGTCCTTTCGCTCAGGGAAGTTAGAAGTCCGTCGGCAATTGTAAGGGGTTTTACGGAAGGGTAAATTTTTCCGTCCTTAAACGAACGGTAAGCGTCGTCCGCGCCCTTGGGTTCCGCGGCAATTACCCTTGTCCCTTTTGAAAAATAAAAAGCGCTCAGAGCCGCGCCGGATGCAAGTCCTCCGCCGCCAATTGGCTGCACAATAAAATCGAGACGGGGCGCTTGTTCAATTAATTCCATTGCGGCTGTAGCTTGCCCGGCAATTACGGTAAAATTGTCGTAAGGATGAACGAA
>JALWSN010000026.1:8492-9461 GCA_027080245.1 Ignavibacteriales bacterium
GTTTCCTTCACAACTTTTTCAAGCGTTTTTTCTCTGTCTTCTAAGGTTGGTTCGCAAAAAAAGATTTGCGCGCCGTAGCTTTCAACCGCGCGCTTTTTAATTAAAGGCGCGGTTCGGGGCATGACGATGAAAGCCCTGATATTATTGAGTTTTGCGGCAAGGCTTAACGCCGCGGCGTGATTGCCCGATGAGTGCGTGGCAACGCCCGCTTTCATTTCTTCTTCGCTAAGCGAAAGAACGGCGTTAGTAGCTCCACGGTATTTAAAGGCTCCGGCTTTTTGAAAATTTTCGCATTTAAAGAAAAACTCTGCGCCCGTAATTTCGTTAATGGATTTCGAAGTGAGAACGGGCGTACGGTGAACAAAGCCGGATATTCTTTCCGCGCTTGCTTGAATGTCTTCTTTCGTGGGCGTTCGTTTTAAAAAGGGCATCGCTAAGCCTTTATTGTTTTCCAGATGAATTCAACGTGACTTTTAGCCAGCTTTAACGCCTTGCCGAGATTTTTACCCTCGCGGTCAACCAAATATTCCAATCTAATTAAGTACAAATAAGAAATGAACTCGTCGGCAAGCAGGCCGGCGTCGAGCTTTTTTATTAATTTAAATTTTTGAAATTGCTCGAAGACGAACCTCCAGACGCTCCTTAAATCTTCCAAAAAAATATTTAACGAAATGTCCGCTCCTTCGTGAGGCGCGAATTGCTCGATTAAAAAGAGCCGCATGGTCTTACGCTGGTAAGGGGAATTCCAATATTCAAAAATCCTTTCGCAAAATTTTTTCATGAACCGCTGCGGCTTGTCGATGTAATCGATTAATTCGTTTGTAATAATTTCTGCGCTAATTGCGGAGGACTTAAAATCTTCAACAATACTTTTAAGAATATCTTCCTTGTTCTTAAAGTGGCTGTAAATGGTGCTCTCGCGAATGCCAACGTTTTTAGCGATTGTTCTTACCGGGGTTCCCTTAAAGC
>JALWSN010000027.1 GCA_027080245.1 Ignavibacteriales bacterium
TAAACATTGAACAACGCAAATGGCTCGTTAAATTTTAGAGCGAAATAAATTCCTTCTTCGTTGTTTGTAGAATTATATTCTCCAAAGCCGGCGCTCCAGGCGCTGAAATAATTGGACGAATAAAGCCTGAACAGCGCAACAGCCTTAATTTTATTGCCGAAATTCGCGCTCAGGGCAACGAGGGAAGCAAAGCTCTTGTTTCCGTAAGCAATTTCGCCGTTTAAAAACAAATTTTTCAAAGAAAAATTAAAAGAGCCGGAAGCGAAAATATTCTTTTCAATGGGATTTAATTGTGAATGAGGAATCGCCTTTCGATTAAACTTTTGAACCGCAAAAGAAAGCCCAATCGAGTTAAAATCATTTAACCGGTAATGTAGAATTATTCCTAAAGAGCTTGACTTTAAGGCGTCTTTATTTGAGTTTTCAGTTTGAGTTCTATGGAAACCAGTATTGATAATTGAAGTAAAGATATTTGAATTCGAATCCAGCCTGGCGTCGTAGTTGCGCATTGAATAAAACACAAAAGCTTTAATACTCCGAAGCGCCAAAGAAGCGGCAAAGCCTCTAAAATAATGCGCTTCGTTTGAAGATTGGGAGCCGTAAACATAGTGCGAGTTTTTAATTATTCCTTCGGTTGCGGCAGCCGTTTTACCAAATGAGTAAGGCGACCAAAACAAAAGCCCTTGCCCGAATTCAATTTGGTAATCGCCTAATATTACGTTTAGATTACCTAAAATATTTTTTCTTAACAAATAAAACGATTGGAAATCGTTAAATTTCTTCTCACCGGGATCCTTTTCTATCAATGCCGCCAGTTCCCAATCTTCGTTGTAATTAGTTTTAAGCTTAAAATAAGAATGCAAAAAATTTCCCTCGTATGCCCCGTTACGAAAGCCTTTGCTTACAGGTATTTTAACAGCGCCGCGAGTTTGAAAGCCAATGTTTAAGCCGCTAATTTGAACTCCCGCTTTTCGCCTAATAACGTAAGAAAAATATTTAAGGTAGTTTATTTTGGCTTTAGAAATATTAGCTTTCCGTAGTTGACTAAATGAATTAATCCTTCCGAATTTTTTCCTCAAAGCAATAATATTTTTAGCGTCTGTTTCGTCCAAAAACGGCAGGGCTAAAAGCTCGCTGAAAGAAGCGGAGTTAATATTCAAAGGGGTTTCGTGCAGACGGGTAAGTTCTTCGGTTAATCCATCATTGGCTTCCCGGTAATTTTCGGATATTTCAATTAAAATATTTTCAAAATCCTTTTCCCTTACCTGAGCAATAATCAAACAAGGTAAAAAAAGAATTAAAAAATATTTTTTCACGAATTTATTCTCCTTTTGAAAAAATCCTAAACGTTTCCTATTTAGCTTTGATACCAATTAACTTAATTTTGAACAAACCGCTTAGGGAAAAACTAACGTTCCAAAAAACTTTTAGAATTATTCTCTCTGCCTTAACCTTAACCTTAATCTTAACCTAAAACACACACTTTTTTTATTTCCTAAAATTGAAATCTGTTTATTTCTTGTTAATTGATTATTGAATCAAAATTCAATTATTAAACTAAATTGCTGAGTTAACGCGAAGTAGGAATTAGTAAAGACCGCAATGTCCAGCCCGAACTTACCATATTTTATTCCAATGCCGGCGGTAAAAGCATCGGGTTTGGTTCTTACGCCTGTTCGCAAATAAAAATATTTCAGCAAATTGTACTCAAGCCCAAGCCCAACAGACACAGGGTAATCCAAATCCTTGCGTATCGCAAAGGCAATAATCAAAGGGGGAAAAGGATTGTAGGCAATTCCAAAATTAATTAATGTTGGCAACGACTTAAATTTTTTAACGAAAGATTGATGCAACAAATTATTTACCGAGAATCCGGCTTTAAGGGTTCTTCCAAGAATCGCAACAAATCCTAAATCCAAAGTAAACTTAACGGCAGTGCCGTAGTCGGCAATTTTCAAAGAATTCAGATTAATGCCGCCGCCAAAAAAATATTTTCCCGCAAAGCTCTTGGAGTATGCCAAATTAAATTTTAATTGTCTGTAAAGCTTAAAACCGTAATTCATTACGCCAACGCCAACACAACCAAAATGAAATGGAAAATCCGCCGCGACAAACTGAGTGGAAAGCTGCTTAAAACCAAAAGGCGCAGGCGAGTAAAAAGCTCCAATTTGAATTTTAGTAATTTGGGAAATCCCGCCGGGATTATTAAAAACAGCAAAAACATCGTTGGCAATTGCAACGTCGCTATTGGCTAAAGCTATTTGCCTGGCGGCGGGAAGAATTTGGGCGGGAATATTTTGAATCAACAATAAAAGAAATATTAATTTTAAATAATACCTCATTTTATTGTAAATAAAG
>JALWSN010000028.1 GCA_027080245.1 Ignavibacteriales bacterium
CTATTAACCAATTTAACCGCCGCAATTAAAGAGGCTTCGGAGACAAAAGAGACAACGGTAATTGTGCTGCAAAGTCAAGGCGAAAGAGCCTTTTGCGCGGGCGCCTCTTTCGAAGAGCTTATTTCCATTAAGGATTTTGAACATGGTAAAAAATTTTTCATGGGTTTTGCCAATGTTATTAATGCAATGCGCAAAAGCCCCAAGTTTATTATTGCCCGCGTTCACGGTAAAATAGTTGGCGGCGGCGTTGGGCTTACGGCGGCGGCGGATTACGCAATTGCAATAAATTCGGCGTCGCTAAAACTTAGCGAGTTGGCGCTGAGCATCGGACCGTTTGTAATTGGCCCCGCAGTTGTTAGAAAATTAGGGCAGGCGGCTTTCCAAAATATTACAATAGATCACGAATGGCGCGACGCCGATTGGGCGTTGCGGAACAATTTGTATTCGAAGGTTGTTAACTCGTTCGATGAATTGGACGAAGCGGTGTTCTCCTTAGCAAAAGAACTTTCGGAACTAAACCCGGAAACTATTAAGGATATGAAACGTTGCTTTTGGGAAGGGACGGAGAATTGGAAGGAGCTTTTGGAAAAAAGAGCCGAGCTTAGCGGTAAATTAATTCTTTCGGATTTTACAAAAAATTACATTGAGAACTTTTTAACAAAAAGGAATTCTAAAAAATAAATTTTTAATAATTCAGGCGCTTGAATTGAAACTTAAATACTTACTTGTAATTTGGCTCTTGTTTCCCGGCGGTATTCTGCCGCAGGAGATTATTCCAAAATTAAATTTGGTTTCGGGCAAACAAGATTCTATTCTTATTAGCGATTTGTTTTACGCAAAAAACTACAAAGTTCAAATATTGAACAGTTCAAAAATTGAACTAAATTACGACGGCGCCTCGCGCTTTTTGTTTTTAACTCCTCCAAAAGATTTTCAAGGATATTCGGTTTGCTCTATCGTAAACGAAAAAGACACTTTGTGTTTCCCCGTCTTTGTAAAGAAAAAAATAAAAAAAAGATTTGCGTTTGAAACGAAAGAAAAATTTAAGAAGGTTACCCTCTTCGGTGAGTTTAATAATTGGGACAGAAAAACCATTCCAATGAATTGGTCTCCGGAAGATTCCGCTTACACGGCGGAGGTTTTACTTGATCCGGGAGTTTACCAATACAAGTTTTGGGCGGATGGAAAAGAGTTTGTCGATCCTTCTAATCCCGACAGCGTTCCCAACGGACTTGGCTCTTACAACTCTGTCGTTAAGATTAAACAAATTAAAAAGCCGTTTACTTTTCTACACCCTTACAAATTTACGGAAGTTAACGGAACCTCTGTATTTTCTTACTATTACGAACGCGAGGGCGTTTATCCCCCGTTAAATAAAGGGAATTTAATAGCGTTAATTAATAATAAAAAAATCAATCCGCGTTTAGTTGAAATTAAAAAGAACATTGTAACCCTTTCAATTCCAAAGCAGCAATTAAAAGGCAGAGGCGTAATAAGAATTGGAATCACCCAGAACGGCGTTTCAACGAACTTTTTACAAACGCACTATTACAACGCCAAACCGGTTAACAACAACGCGCCATTCAGTTTTTACGACGCCACAATTTATTCGCTAATGATTGACAGGTTTTGCGACGGGGATTCAAGCAACGACAAACCAATCCTAAACGATTCGCTTTCTTTCAAAGCAAATTATCAGGGGGGAGATTTTAAGGGAATTATTAAAGTTATTAACAGCGGATATTTCGATAGCCTTGGCGTAAGCGCTTTGTGGATTTCGCCCGTTAACGACAACCCGAACAAAGCCTACCGCGAGTACCCGCCGCCGCACAGATTGTTTACCGGCTACCATGGTTATTGGCCAATCTCGAGCTACAAGGTAGAAGAACATTTTGGAAGTTTTACCGATTTGAAAAACGTTGTTAAATCGGCTCACAAACACCGCATTAAAATATTGCTCGATTTCGTTTCTCATCACGTTCACAAGAACCATCCTTATTTCAAACTGCATCGGAATTGGTTTGGCAATGTTAGGCTTCCTGACGGGCGTTTGAATATCAGACTTTGGGACGAACACAGATTAACCACTTGGTTCGATCTTTACTTGCCCTCGTTTGATTTCATTCATTCAAAAGAAGCCCGGGACACAATGACTTCCAACGCCCTTTGGTGGCTAAAGCGCACGGGCGCGGACGGCTTCAGGCACGACGCAGTTAAGCACGTTCCGAATGTTTTTTGGAGAGAGCTCACAAGGAAATTAAAAAGTAATTTTAAAAAACGCATTTACCAAATAGGAGAAACTTTCGGAAATTACGCACTCGTTAAATCCTACGTAAACAACGGTCAATTAGACGCC
>JALWSN010000029.1 GCA_027080245.1 Ignavibacteriales bacterium
CCCGAATTTTTCACCACATTAAGCAAACCATTATTTACGGAATCGTAATCTTGAATCCCAAATATTTTGTTAGCTACCAAGAGCGCTAAGGCAGAATTAACAAGCTGGTGGCTGCCGCGTAAGCCCGGTGAATAAATTGTAAATCTAAAATCCTTAATTTTTAGTCTTGTAAAATCTTTACCGTATTCCAAATAATCCTTAAGCATTATTAATTCCGAATGAACTTGCCAGCATTTATTTTCAATAACTTTCAAAGCATCGACCTCTAACAAGCCTGTAAATACAGGCGTTGCCGGTTTTATTATTCCTGCTTTTTCTTCCGCAATTTTTTCAATGGTGTCCCCCAAAACGTTTACGTGCTCAAGACTAATTGTGGTAATTACGGAAGCCCTTGGTTTTATTACGTTTGTAGCGTCCAACCTTCCTCCGAGCCCCGTCTCTATTACCGCAACGTCCACTTTGTTTTCCGCAAAATATTCAAAAGCCAGAGCCGTAGTCAATTCAAAAAATGTGGGCTTGTACAATTGAACGTAATCGTTGGTTTTTTCTACGAACCGAAGAATTCTTTCGTCGCTAATTTCTTTTCCATTAATCCGGATTCTTTCGTTAAACTTAACTAAATGGGGCGAAGTAAATAATCCTGTTTTAAAACCGCTCTCCGTTAAAATACTACTTAAAAAAGAAGCTGTGCTCCCTTTGCCGTTCGAACCTGCGATGTGAATTGAAGGAAATTCGTTTTGAGGATTGCCCAAATATTCGAGCAATTTTGTAATATTTTCAAGTCCGAGTTTTACGCCAAATTGGTGTAAAGAAAATAATTTATTTAACGCTTCTTCAATTTTCATTTAAATCGTATGATGCGGTTAGTTCGCCTATTTTTTTAATGTTAAACTTTTCACAGTAATTTTTAACGCCCTGTAAAATTTCCTTTGCCGCATTAGGATTCACAAAATTAATCGTCCCAAGTTGAACAGCGCTTGCTCCGGCAATCAAAAATTCAATAGCGTCCCGCCAATCGGCAATGCCGCCGATGCCTATTATTGGAATGTCCACATTTCTGCTAATCTCAAGCACCTTGGCAATTGCAATGGGTTTAATTGCCGGTCCTGAAAGTCCGCCCGTAACATTGCGCAGCTTGGGCTTGCGCGAATAAATATCGAACGACGCACCGACCAGCGTATTAATTGCCGAAACGGCGTTCGCCCCTTCTTCTTTGGCGGCAAGCGCAAATGCCGAAATGTCTGCTGTATTAGGAGAAAGCTTAATAATAACAGGCTTTTCCGTCGCTTTACGAACCTCTGCGGCTATTTGCCTGACTGAATTCAAATTGTTTCCAAAAATCAAACCGCCGTCCTTAACGTTAGGACAGGAGACGTTTATTTCAAACGCTTTAATTACTTCTATTGGGTTTAATTCTTCCACGCAAATTTTGTATTCTTCTACGCTGCTTGCGGCAATGTTGCAAATTATTGTAGCTTCCAATTTTTCCAGGAAAGGAATTTTCTCGCGAATAAAAACTTCGAGTCCGACGTTTGCAAGTCCAATTGCGTTAAGCATTCCCGCCGATGTTTCAACAACCCGAGGCGGTAAATTACCTGCGCGGGGTTTCAGAGAAATTGATTTGGTGACAATGCCGCCAATCTCTTTAAGGTTAATAAATTCGGCGATTTCCTTTCCGTACCCTACCGTACCCGACGCCAACAAAATCGGGTTCTTTAATTTTAATCCTCCAACGTCAACGGTTAAATCAATCATATTTCTACGTCCTCAATATTAAAAACCGGTCCGTCTTTACAAACCAACTTAAAGCCTTTATTTTCAGGGGTTTGAACAACGCACCCTTGGCAAACGCCGTAACCACAAGCCATTGCGCTCTCCAGAGAAACTTCGCAATTTAATGAATGCTCAAAGCTAATTTTCTTCAATGCTCTGAACATTGGATTTGGTCCGCAAGCAAATATTTTAATTTTGTGGTTAGCTAAGTTTTTTAATTGAAGTTTCAATAATTCAATAACCGTTCCCTTGAAACCCAAAGAACCGTCATCCGTAGCAAAATCAATACTTTCAAGCCCGTCGGTAAAGAATTGTCCTTTATTTCTTGCGCCAACTAAGGTTAGTACTTTTTTATTTTTCATTTTTAACGCTTTTGTTAAAAAAGGAAACGGTGCTACCCCAATACCCCCGGCAATTAAAACCGCCAAATCAAAATCTCTTTCAATAGTAAACTTATTGCCAAGCGGACCTAAAACATTAAGTATTTCGCCGGCTTTCTTTTGTGAAAGTATTTTAGTCCCTTCACCTCGAACGTCGAAAAGAAAAGCAAGAGTAGAGCCTTCAACATTACTAATGCTAAAG
>JALWSN010000030.1 GCA_027080245.1 Ignavibacteriales bacterium
TTTTTACAGGCGCGCCACATTATTTTTACGAAGTGGATTTAAAGAATCTAAAAGTAAAATTAGCGCTAACCACTGACAAATTTATTTGTGAGGAACGAAATAAGGAGGATTAAAAAATGTCTAACGCATATTTTAAAGTACCCGAACCCGTAAACGAACCAATTAAGAGTTACGCGCCGGGAACGCCCGAAAAAGAAGAGATTAAAAAGAAATTAGCCGAATTAAAATCAAAGCAAATTGAAGTCCCATTAATTATTGGCGGCGAAGAAATTAAAACCAACAATACCGCAGAAATGAGGCTGCCGCACGACAAAGAACACGTTCTTGGCGTTTACCACAAGGCAAGCAAAAAAGAAGTTGAAATGGCAATAGAAGCGGCTTTGGAAGCGCGTAAAAAATGGGCGGAAATGCCTTGGGAACAACGCGTGTCGGTCTTTTTGAAAATGGCCGAGCTTTTGTCGGGACCCTGGCGTTCCACTCTGAACGCAGCTACTATGTTAGGACAATCCAAAACAGTATTTCAAGCGGAAATCGATTCGGCATGCGAGTTGATTGATTTCTGGCGTTTTAACTCCTACTACATGGCTGAACTAATGAAAGAACAACCTTACTCCCCCAAAGGAATGTGGAACAGAGTTGAGTACAGACCGTTGGAAGGTTTTGTTTTTGCAGTTACGCCATTTAACTTTACTTCGATTGCGGGCAACTTGCCAACGGCTCCTGCATTGGTAGGCAACGTTGTTTTGTGGAAACCAGCTTCCAGCGCCGTTTATTCAGCTTACTTTTTAATGAAGCTGTTCGAAGCCGCGGGAATGCCAAAAGGGGTAATTAATTTTGTGCCCGGCTCGGGCGCTCAAGTTGGCAAACCGGCTTTAACCAGTCCACACCTTGCTGGAATTCATTTCACAGGCAGCACAGCTACATTCCAAAACATGTGGCGAACGGTTGGCGAAAATATTTCCAACATGAAATATTACCCCAGAATAGTTGGCGAAACAGGCGGTAAAGATTTCATTTTTGTTCACAATTCAGCCGACATTGACGGTGTTGTAGTTGCCGCAATCAGAGCCGCTTTTGAATATCAGGGACAGAAATGTTCTGCCGCTTCAAGAATGTACATTCCAAAATCCCGTTGGGAAGAATTTAAAACAAAATACGTGGAAGAAGCGGGCAAAATTAAAATGGGCGACGTGGAGGACTTTACGAACTTCATGTCAGCCGTAATCGACCAAAACGCTTTTGCTTCAATCACCGAATACATTAAATACGCTAAAGATTCCGACGAAGCGGAGATTATTACCGGCGGAAGCTTCGACGACTCGAAAGGTTATTTCATCGAGCCAACTACCATTGTTACTACTAATCCTAAATTCAAAACAATGGAAGAGGAAATTTTCGGTCCGGTGTTAACAATTTACGTTTACGACGACGACAAATTCGACGAAACGCTTGAACTTTGCGACACAACCTCGCCGTACGGATTAACCGGAGCAATTTGGGCTCAGGACAGAGAGGTACTGCTTAAAATGTCCGACAAATTACGCAATGCCGCAGGCAACTTCTACATTAACGACAAACCAACCGCTGCGGTCGTGGGTCAACAGCCTTTTGGCGGAGGGAGAGCCTCCGGCACTAACGACAAAGCCGGTAGCGCAATGAATTTACTCCGCTGGATGAGTGTAAGAACAATTAAGGAAACATTTAATCCCCCGAAGGATTGGCGGTATCCGTTCATGCGGGAATCTTAATTGAAATTAAAAAAGGCGGAGCAATTCCGCCTTTTTTTCTTTTGAATTGGCAACAAATCATTCTTCGCATTTCGTGTAATTTGCCCCGACAAATTTAAAAAACATTTTTCGCTAAAAACTGTTCAACACCAAATGATTTTCGCAGAATAGTATCCTCAATCAAAGCATCGTTTTTATTGTTAAGATTTTCGTTGAAATATTTTAAATCGTGAATCTGTGGTTCTCTTTTTTTACCACAATTTAAAGTAAAAATTAAAGCTAATTATTAAACATTTCACTTCTGTCCAAAATATTTTTTCGTGAAGACTTTTCTTTAATTTCCAAAAACAATCATTGTTCTTTCCCATCCCCTTTAACATTGGTTAAAGTTTTGCATTACGTAATACCCTTAGGGGTATGGGTTTAATATTTGAGAATGCGCTTCTGTCCAAAATGCATTGTGATTCAATTTATTTCTGACAGATGTGTTTGTTTTTCAAAGGACTCTACCCCCAAACCCTCTTCTCTTGCGAAGGAAAGGGGGCGTTAAATGTAAACAACCCCTTTTTGAAGTTCTCCCTCCTCTTCTCAAGAGGAGGGACGGGGTGGAGTTGGTAAAAAGTCTT
>JALWSN010000031.1 GCA_027080245.1 Ignavibacteriales bacterium
CTTGTGGAAGCCAAAAAGAACGCGCTTTACCGTTCCGACGACGGCGGGTTCAAATGGCGGAAAGTAGCCGACAAAAACATTGGTGGCAGGCCCTTTTACTTTGCGGATATTTTCGTTGACCCGCAAAACGAAAATCGCCTTTACAATCTTTACACAATGGTTTCCGTTAGCGACGACGGCGGTAAAAATTTCAGAACTTTAATTCCCTACAGTCAAATTCACCCCGACCATCATGCTTGGTGGATTGACCCTGAAGACGGCAGGTTTATTATTGACGGCAACGACGGCGGAATGTACATCTCCAAGGACAGAGGCAAAACCTGGCGCTTTGTTGGGAATTTGCCCGTAGGACAATTTTACCACATTAACGTCGACCTCGACAACCCTTACCATGTTTACGGCGGATTGCAGGACAACGGCTCCTGGCGCGGACCTTCGAGGGTTCACCGCTGGGGCGGAATTTTAAACAGCTATTGGGAAGAATTGGGCTTTGGCGACGGATTCGACGTTGTACCCTACCTGCCAAATACCCGCTTCGGCTTTGCGATGAGCCAAGGTGGGAACGTTTACCGCTACGATTTGAAAACCGGCGCTCAAAAAAATATTAAACCTTACGACCCTAAAGGCCAACACTTAAGATTTAACTGGAACGCCGCTATTGCCGTCAGTCCGTTCAACCCAAAAACAATTTATTTCGGCAGTCAGTTTTTGCACAAATCTACCGACATGGGAAATACCTGGGAAATTATTTCGCCCGATTTGACCACTAACGATAGAAGCAAACAAAACCAATTAAACAGCGGCGGACTGACTTACGACGTAACGGACGCCGAAAATTACACCACCATTATTTCAATTGCGCCAAGTCCGCTAAAACCAGAAGTTATTTGGGTTGGAACGGACGACGGAAACGTTCAATTAACCAAAGACGGCGGCAAACACTGGACAAATTTAATTGGAAATATTGACGACGCCCCAAATGGCGGCTGGGTTGCGCAAATCAGGGCTTCCCGTTACAATCCCGCCGAGGCGTTTGTTGTAATAAATAATTACAGGAAGAGAGATTGGAAACCTTACCTTTTTCACACAACCGACTACGGCGAAAGTTGGGAAAATCTGGCGGAAAACAAAGGAATCGACGGTTACGTATTAAGCTTTTTGCAGGATGAAGTTCAACCCAAATTAATGTTCTTGGGAAGCGAGTTCGGGCTTTATTTTTCAACGGACGCCGGCAACACTTGGACGAGGTGGAGCGACAATTATCCCACCGTTTCAACAATGGATTTGGCTTACCAGCCGAACGAACAGGATTTGGTAATCGGAACATTCGGGCGTTCGGTTTTTATTTTGGACAATATCGCTCCGCTGAGAAGTCTTTGCGATTCCGAAGCCGGTTTGTTGCGCAAGCCTTTGAAATTGTTTAAGATTCCCGACGCTTACATCAGGTTTACCAAACGCCCCGCAGGCGGCAGGTTCACCGGAGCTACCGAATTCAGAGGGGAAAACGAACCCGAAGGCGCAATGATTACTTTCTGGGTTCGCAAAAAAAATTCATCTTCGACAAAAAAGAAAAATTCGAAAGCCATCCGGGCGAAAATCAAAATATTTAATTCAGACAATGAAAATATCAGAACCTTAAAGGTAAAAGTAAAGAATGGCTTCAACCGGATTTACTGGGGATTACGCAGGCGCGGGGTAAGATTTCCCGGGCAGGAGAAACCCAAGAAAAACGAAAGCGAACCAGTGGGCTCGTTCGTTCTGCCGGGCAAATACAAAGTGACAATTGAATACGAAGGGGCGGCGGACACAGCTTTCGTGAATGTTAAGTTCGACGACAGAGTAAAAGTGGATTTGAAGAATTTGATTGCAAGGAACGATTTGGCAAAAAAAGTAGAGATGCTTGTAAAAGCTACAACCAAAGGCGTCGACAAACTGGACGAAGCAAAAGAAATGTTGCAATTAATTAAGAAGTGGGCTGCGGGGAAAGACTCCTCGAAGGTAATTTTAAAGGAAATAAATTCCCTTTCGGATTCTCTTGAAAGCTTGCGCGAAATTGTTTTGCAAAAGAAAGTTCAAGGAATTCGCAGCGACCCTTCCAAGACAGCCGTTAAATTGAGGAGCGCTTATTATTCCGTGACCGGCTGGTTCGACGCGCCCGGCGAGAGCGAAAATCTTAAAATTAAAGCCGCCGGCAAATCGGTAATGCACTACTTGCAAAGGCAAAACAAATTCTTTACAAATGTGTGGAACAAGTTTGTTAAAGATGTTTTGGGCAAAGGATTTTCCGCGCTTAAAACATTCAAGCCCGTTGAATTGAAAAATTAGAAATTAAGAAT
>JALWSN010000032.1 GCA_027080245.1 Ignavibacteriales bacterium
ACCCGGCATTTCAGCTTCTGCTAAGTTAATTTCTTTTCTCCCCCATTCAGCAAGGCTAATGTCCTTTACTTTGTAAGGCAATTTTTCTGTATTTGTCATTTATTACTTTGTTTTTATTTGAAGTTAAATTCAATTCTAATAACTCCCATAAATTAATATTCGTGCAAATATAGGGTAAGACTTAGAGAAATACAACTTTAAGTTTTTAACATTTCAGCAATTTAATTTCTTTAAATGTGAATTGTTTTACTTTTTCGTTAATCTCCACCTTTAATATCCCCGTATTTTCAATATTTATTATTTTTCCCTTAAAAACCTTTCCCGCTTTATCACTATAAAAGGCTTCATTATTATAATTTAACATATTACGTAAATAAGTATTTTCTATATTTTCAATTTCTCCTTTTTTTAGTTCTAAATATAGAAAATCTAACTCTTTCAATAATGTTAACAATACATCTTTAGGAACTATTGATTGGGCTGTTTCCAAACAAATGCTAGTAGCTTTATATTTCCCTATAAAAGCAGTTTGATTTACATTTATCCCTACTCCAACGACAGCTTGTTTTAAGACTTCCCCCTTAAATTGATTTTCAATCAATATTCCCGAAACCTTTTTTTTATTCAAATAAATATCATTTGGCCATTTAATTTCTACTAATTCATTCGGACAGTATTTAACAATGGTTTTTCTCACAGCAATTGCTACTGCCTTACTTAATAAAAAGAAGTTTGTTCCGTTTAAAAATGTCGGTTTTAATAATACAGAACAGAGTACATTCTCACCTGGTTGGGCTAACCAACTATTCCCTCGTTGTCCACGTCCTTCGGTTTGACAATGAGCATAAACAACTCTTCCTTCAAAACATTGAGTTCGTCTACTTTTTTCTATTAAATACGTATTGGTAGAATTTACAACCTCTAATTCCTCTATTACATTCCCCACAATCAACATCGGCTACATATAATTTGGACAAATTCGATGTTGAACACGCTTAAATGGAGTTCTGTTGATTATATATATCAAAGCTAATTCAAAACCTCCTCTCCTACGACTTGCAGGCACTAATGTGGATGTATTTATATCGTAACTCAATCCTATTTTCCAATTATCATAATCCATTCCCGCCGTTAAATACCCAGCGTCTTTGTTTCTGTAAAACATCCCAAACCACACCGTTCTGTACAAACCAATAAAATCGGTTAAAATATACTTTACACTTCCTCCAAAATTAAACTCGGTATATTTCCCTTGTCGCATCAATAAGACACTTGGTAAAATATTTATTTTTTCAGCAACCCTCCATTCTGCATTAGTATGTAGCACCAATCTTCTATCTAACTTCACACTACTTTCATTATAAAAACTCTGATTAGGCTTTGTAATATTAAACAAAGCTATTCCCGCAGATATTGTCTTTCTTTTATCAACCTGACGAAAATACGAAATTCCCGTATTCAAATTCAGATACGTTTTACTATTCTTAATAAAGTTTTCTTGTGTTGACAAAGCAGGATTATAAGCATAACCATCGTATTGAGCATCAAAATACAAAGCATCGTATGCAATGTTTTTGTTGGTTATTCCTGTCTGTACGCCAAAAGAAATATTTTGAGACGAATCTTTATTTATCGGCAACAAATAACTCCCCGACAAATTTGCTTGAAGTGTTTTCAACCTTGAGTCTCCTGTTTGGTCTTGATTAATTTGCAGACCTCCTGCAATATTTTTTGTCGGCAAGAAATTCCGTGCATCCGCACCAAAACTAAATGTATTATAAGGAACTGTAACCGAAGACCATTGTGTTCTGTAATTTCCAATAAAGCGATAATCTCCGACAAACTGTCCTGTTTGTGCAGGATTAAGATTTATAGGCGACAAATCAAATTGCGAATAATGAATATCTTGCCCGTAAGACAAGTAAACTCTCCCAAATAAAAAAAGAATAGTTATAAAATTATGTATTCGCATTGATTTTACTTTTGTTTACGGAATTTCTCCGCAAACGAAGATAAAACTAATAATTAAGAAATAAAAATAGTTTTACAAGTTCCATAAAAGAAACAGATAGGAACAAAAAAAAGCAACCGATAAATCGATTGCTTTTTTCGTCGGGATGGCAGGATTCGAACCTGCGATCTCCTGGTCCCAAACCAGGCGCCTTGACCGGACTGGGCCACATCCCGAGTAACCCTTACTATGAAAAATTGCGGAGAGACAGGGACTCGAACCCTGGCGACGTTTTAGCGTCGACAGATTAGCAATCTGCTGCATTACCACTCTGCCACCTCTCCGTTACCGAAAAAATCGGACTGCAAAGCTAAT
>JALWSN010000033.1 GCA_027080245.1 Ignavibacteriales bacterium
AGTTGGGTAGGAAAGACTACGCAAGGCTTGCAAGCGAAATATCAGGGAAGGCAATTACACTTTTAAAAAGCAACAACTTAATACCTTTAAACCCACGCCGTTATTCAAGGGTTTCCTCGATTGCGTTAACCGATTACACCGAAAAACAAAGGGGAAAAGAACAGCCGTTATTTAACAAACTGGTTTTAAAAAATTTTAAAAAGGCGCGTTCAATAGTAATCACCTTAAAAAGCGGAAAAAAGGATTTCCGAAAAGCCTACGTTCTCGCGAAAAAATCAAGACTTGTTTTTCTTCCGGTTTATTTGAACGTCAAATCTTTTAAAGGCTCAATCAATTTGCCTGAAAAATATGTTCGATTAGTTAAAAAGATTTTAAGATTAAAAAGGAAAGTTCTTTTAATAAGTTTCGGCAACCCTTACATTATTCAAAACTTTCCTTCGGCTAAAAACTACCTTTGCGCTTACGGTTCCGCAGGCGCATTACAAACAGCAGCGTTCAATGCCATTGTTGGGCTTGAAAATATTGAAGGAAAACTACCCGTGTCAATTAATAATGCTGATTTTATTAGGGGAAGCGGCATTCAAGTTAAAATTAATCATTTAATCGGAACTTCGGCGGAGCAGGACACGCTTTACAACTTCACCGCGGTCGATTCGTTAATGAAAAAGGCAATTAGAGATTCGGTTTTTCCCGGAGCCGTTTTACTTGTTGGCAAGGGCAACAAAATAATTTACTTCAAGCCGTTCGGCAGGCAAACTTACGAACCTTCCGCGCCTCCCATTAAGAAAAATTCCATCTTCGATTTGGCGTCGGTAACAAAAGTAGTCGGCACAACCTCCGCCGCAATGATTCTTTACCAGGAAGGCAAATTAAAGTTAGACAAACGCGTGGCGGATTATCTTCCCGAATTTAACAACAACGGAAAGGGCGCAATTACTATTCGAAATTTACTTTTGCACAATTCCGGCTTGCCCGCCTGGATGCCATTCTACAAAAAGTACAAAACCGCCAAAGAAGTAATACGCGCAACCATGCGCGCCAAACTAAAATTCAAGCCAGGGGAAAAATACCTTTACAGCGACCTTGGGATGATTACGCTTCAAAAAGTAATTGAAAAAATAACTAAAACCCCAATCGACAAATTTCTTAAGAAACGCGTCTTTCGCCCGCTGGGAATGACAAGGACGATGTACAACCCGCCCAAGAAATATTGGAAAGATTGCGTTCCGACGGAAGTAGACAACTATTGGCGAATGCGTTTAATGAAAGGGCGCGTGCATGACGAAACGGCTTACTTGCTTGGCGGAGTCGCCGGTCACGCCGGGCTTTTTTCCACCGCGGGCGACATTGCAAAACTCCTCTTTGTTTATTTGAACAACGGCAATTACAACGGCAGGCAAATTTTTGAACCAAGGGTAATTGAACAATGGACTACCAAACAAACCTCGCAAAGTTCGCGCGCGTTGGGCTGGGACACAAAATCGCCCCGTCATTCTTCGGCCGGGCATTTGTTCTCGGCAAATTCATTCGGACATACGGGCTTTACGGGAACTTCAGTATGGGTAGACAAAACGCGGCGTCTTTTTGTTGTGCTTTTAACCAATAGAGTTTACCCCACAAGAAAAAACAGAAAAATTTTGCGGTTCCGCCCCGTAATCCACGACGCAATTATTCGAGCGGTCGATTACAGGTTTTGAAAAATCTTGTTTCTCAGTGAACAAACTTAAAGCATTCTTCGTCAAAATAAGATGCGGCATTTAATGAATCTAACAAAGTAAATTTTCTTCTGCCGTTTGATTTAATCTTAAAACACGGAGGCAAAGATGAAATTTTTAGCTACTCTTTTTTTCTTACTTTTTTTAGTCAATCCTTCAATCGCGCAAAACAAAGATATTTTCATCCCAAGAAACGTTCTTAAATCCTACCAAAAAGGAATACGAACGTTTGAAGGTAAGCCCGGGAAAAAATATTGGCAAAACTACGCCGATTACTTTATTGAGGCTAAAATAAATCCAAAAACAAGGGTACTTACCGGCAGAGAGGAAATAATTTACCACAACCGCAGTCCGTATGATTTAACTCAAATCGTTTTAAGAACCTACCCTGATTTTTACAAAAAAGGAAGGAGTCGCGATAGCGACATTTCGCCCGAAGCGGTTAACGACGGGATGGAATTCAAAAGTTTGAAAGTAAACGACGTTGAAATTAACACAACGGGGCAAAGCTTAAACTTTACGCGCCGCGGGACGAACGCATTTGTTCGCTTGCCGGAAACGCTTCCCGCAGGCGGCTCCATCGACATTCAAACGGAATGGAGTTTTATTAT
>JALWSN010000034.1 GCA_027080245.1 Ignavibacteriales bacterium
GCTTACATAATAAATCCAAATATAGTAATAAAGCTTTCAATTCCACTAACTATCGTGTCAATTTTATATATTATATTTATATATGTAAAATATAAAAATGAGTTTTTCTCAAAAAAAGAAAAAGAAAATACCTTGCAAATCACAAATCCATTTGAAATTTCATCAGCACTTCAATTTGCTTTTATTTATGCAGTTGTACTTTTGTCTGTAAAAGCACTTGATTTTTACTTTGGATCAAAAGGTATATATCTTGCAAGTTTTATTTCCGGAGTTATTGATGTAGATGCTATTACTATCTCTTTATCAAAACTGGCAAAAACTACAGATGCAAAAGATGTTTATATAGATGGTATTCTTTTAGCAGCTGTATCGAATAGTCTATTTAAGTTTATATATGCAGCTATTTTTGGAAATGAAACTTTAAAAAAAGATACTTTTATTTTGTTTATTATAATAACAGTAGTTTGCAGCATATATATATTAATTTAATGATAAAATAAATTTTCTAAATTTCTTTGCTGGAGCAAAATACATGGATGAAAAAATCCTTTCAGCCCACGGGCTAACTTTAGATGAATACAAAAGAATTGTTGAATTAATTGGTAGAGAGCCAAATGAGGTAGAACTTGGAATTTTTGGAGCTTTATGGAGTGAACACTGTTCTTATAAATCTTCAAAACCTTTTTTAAAAGTTTTCCCTACGGAAGCACCTTGGGTAATTCAAGGTCCTGGAGAAAATGCTGGTGTTGTTGAAATAGATGATAAATATGCTGTTGCTTTTAAAATAGAAAGCCATAACCACCCTTCATATATAGAGCCTTTCCACGGAGCTGCTACAGGAGTAGGAGGAATTATAAGAGATATTCTTTCTATGGGAGCAAGGCCTGTATGTGCTTTTGATAGTTTAAGATTTGGAGACCCTAGAAACGATGGTAAAAGAACAAACATAAAAGACGCTAAACCTATTACTCAAGGAGTAGTTAAGGGAATTGGATTTTATGGAAATTGTATAGGCGTTCCAACTATTGGTGGAGAAGTAGTTTTTGATGAGGTTTATGCAGGTAATCCACTTGTTAATGCTTTTTGTTTAGGAATTTTGGAAAAAGACAAAATGTTTAGAGCTAGAGCTACAAAAATAGGACAAAAGATGGTAATGGTTGGTTCTGCTACAGGCAGAGATGGTATCCACGGGGCAACAATGGCATCTGCAGAGTTTTCAGAAGAAACAGAAGATAAAAGACCAAATGTGCAAATAGGTGACCCATTTTTTGGAAAAAGGCTTGTTGAATGCACTTTAGAAGTTATGCAAAAAGGTTTAATAGAAGGATGTCAGGATTTTGGTGCTGCAGGACTTGCAGGCTCTACATCTGAGTTTGGTTCAAAATCTGGAATGGGAGTAAGAGTATATCTTGAAAATGTTCCATTAAGAGAAGAGGGAATGACTCCTTATGAGATACTTTTATCTGAATCTCAAGAAAGAATGCTTTATGCAGTAGATGAAGATAAAGTAGAAGAAGTTATAAAAATAGCTAAAAGTTATGGATTAGAAGCGGCAGAAATTGGAGAAACTACAGATACAGGTAGAATGGAAGTATTTTACAAAGGAGAAAAAGTAGCAGACCTTCCAATTTCTGCAATAGTTGATGATGCCCCTGTTTATGATAGACCAAGAAAAGAGCCACAGTATTTAAAAGAAACTAAAAACTTTAATCAGGAAGAATTACCACAGGTAGATTTAAAAGAAGCCATTAGAAAAGTTTTATCTTCACCAACAATAGCTAAAAAAGAATGGGTTTATAGACAGTATGACCACGAAGTTGGAATAAATACAGTTGTAAAGCCAGGAAGTGATAGTGCAGTTTTAAGAATAAAATGGGCTGTAAAACCTGAAATAAATAGCGAAAAAGCAGTTGCTATATCTTCAGATGGAAATGGTAGATGGGTCTACTTAAACCCTTATGAAGGTGGTAAAAGAGTTGTAGCAGAAGCTGTTAGGAATGTTTATGTATCAGGGGCTAAGCCTCTTGCAATTACAGATTGTCTAAACTGGGGAAATCCAGAAAATCCAGAAATAATGTGGCAGTTTGAACAGGCTACAAAAGGTATGGCAGATGCTTGCAAAGAGTTAAACACACCTGTAATAGGTGGAAATGTCTCTCTGTACAACGAAACTGTTTTACCAGATAAAAGAATAAATGTTTATCCAACCCCTATAGTTGTTGCCGTTGGAGTTTTAGATAGTCCAGAGAAAGCTATTCCTTCTTATTATCAGGAAGAAGGAGATGTTATTGTTTTGATTGGAGAAGTTGATAAAGAGCCTACAA
>JALWSN010000035.1 GCA_027080245.1 Ignavibacteriales bacterium
TCTCGCAAAATTATTACTTTCTCTTCGGCTCTTATTTTTCTTCTTTGGTTCTTCATTATGGAATCTCCTTTTTTTGTTGTTACTAATTTAATTATTTTAAATTCCATTTCCATTTGAACCTTTATAGTCCGCTCATGTTAAACAAATTTTTGCCATTGTCCTTTTTGCCATTGCAATTAAAATATTTTGGGGAGTTGTTGGATGATTTTTCAAAGCTCTTATTGTTTGATTTGTTTTGCGTTTTGGCAGGCGCTTAACGGAAACTTTTAATTTTTTTTAAGTAAATTGCAAGGTCGAGTATTTTGAGCGAAACGCTTGACAATTTAAGATGAAGCATGCATCATTGACATTAAAAAACACAAAAGAATACGCCGCGTTGTGACAGGCGGAAAATATCGTTTTGTCAGGAATGAAATTGAAACAAAGAGAAGCGCTATTGAGTAAAAATTAAGAATAACTTTTAATTAAAGAAATAATTAGAAAAACAGAAAATTTACGAGGTAAATATTTTACAATGGAAAATAAAATTTTAATTCTACGAACGCGCCGTTGCCGCAAAAGCGACGTTGTGACGCGGTTTTTGTCCGAACACAACATTCCTCACGATATTAAATATGTAGAGGAGGACAGGGAAGCGCAGGAGTTGTTCAAAAAATTCGGATTAAAAGCTTCGCCCGGAATAATAATAAACGGACAGACCGTGAATCCGTACAATTTAGTTGAGCGGTGCAAAGTTAAAGCGCCTGCGGAAACCAAAGAAAAGTTTTTGCGTTTATTGAACGAAGAATAAAAAATCAGGATTTTAACGGCTAAAATTAGAACAATTATTTTAGTTAAATTCTGATTTTAATTAGCTCACCTCGCTACTTTTTTGAGTTAATTCCGCGTTTGATTTACTTCTGTCCAAAACGCATTTTAATTTTATTTATTTAGAGAGATTTGCAATTTTCAAAGAACTCTACCCCAAAACCCCCTTCTTTTGCGAAGAGAAGGGGGGCTTGAATTGTTCATCACCCCGAAGTTCCCCTCCTCTTCTCAAGAGGATGGACGGGGTGGAGTCCTTGGAAAGTCTTAAGGAATAAGTCTTAAGTCGAAAGTGTAGGGGACATATTTTTTGCGTTAACCACGTTCTTTAGAGCGTGGTTACGTGCGAAGGGAATTACACTTACTGTTTTCTTTTTAACTGTAAAGACTGCGTCCCAGCGGGACGACATCTTTGTAGAAAACAAAACAACAACAAGAATAGAGCTCCAGAGGAGCGGTACTTGTAACGGATGGATGGTTGCATTGATGCATGAATGGATGAATAAGCATCAAAGCGCTGCTGCTAAAAACATATTACCATTCAATTTATTTTGGGCAGATGTGTTTGTTTTTCAAAGAACTCAACCCCCAAACCCCCTTCTCTTGCGAAGAGAAGGGGGCTTTTTTATGTGAACGGCGCTTTTGAAGTTCTAACTCCTTTTCTCAAGAGGAGGGACGGGGTGGAGTTGGTAGAAAGTCTTATGGAATAAGTCTTAAGTTACGAGTCTTAAGCAATAAGTGAATTTAGCCACAAAGGTTGCGTCCCTACGGTACTGAGTCCCAGAGGGACGACACCTTTGTAGAAGCTCAAACAACAACACGAAAAAGAGCTCCAGCGGAGCGGAACTTGTAACGGATGGATGGTTGCATTGATGCATGAATGGATGATTGAGCATCAAAGCGCTTCTGTTAAAAACATATTACCATTCAATTTATTTTGGGCAGATGTGATTCAAAATATTTTTTTGATTTGGACTTGACTTTAGTGTTAAAAATGAGTTAATTTTGCATGCATGGTGGGGAAAAGTGTTGAATTATCCCAAAAAATGGTGAACAAGATATGTTTATTGGCAGCTTCAAATATTCTATTGACGCGAAAGGGAGAGTAAGCATTCCTGCAAAGCTCAGGAAAGCTTTAAATCCCGAAGCCAACGAAACCTTTATTTTAACAAGGGGCACGGCAAAGTGCATCGACCTTTACCCGCTTGACGTGTGGAACGAATTGACATCGGAACAATTAAATAAACTCAACACTTTTCAATCGAAACATTCAATGTTCATTCGGATGTTTTTAAATCAAGCCGCCGTAGAAGAATTGGACAGCCAGTCGCGCATTCTAATACCGCGCAGGCTAATTGAATATGCGGAAATCGAGAAGGAAGTTTTCATTCTTGGCGTTCTGAAAAAAATTGAAATCTGGAATCCTGTAATTTACGAGCAATACATCAAAGAAAACGAAGCCCTTTACGAAGAGATTGCCAACGAAGTAATGAATATCCAGAAATGAAATAC
>JALWSN010000036.1 GCA_027080245.1 Ignavibacteriales bacterium
CGTTAAGTTACGAGGAATGCGTGGAGTTGATTGCCGAAGCAAAGGAAAAGAAAAAGAAAAAATAAGAATTAAAGTACGCGGGCTTGTTTAACCCGACAGCCAAAGGGGAACGAGAAAGCAATGCTTGGTAAGTCCAATAATATCAGACCTATCGCGCAATTTGAATTTTTATTGCGGACGGCGCCCGATGAGTAACCGTTGGAGCAAAATTTCTTTTGCCTTGTTCTTTTGCCTTGCTTGCGCTTCCATTCTTTATTTCTATTTCCTTCATTCGCAAGAATTAAGTTTTGTTCAGGACGACGCTTTTATTTACTTGCGTTACGTTAAGAATTTTTTCAAGGGAAACGGATTAGTCTTTAACCGCGGAGAATTTGTTGAGGGTTACACGAGTTTTTTGTGGCTATTGCTTTTGATTGCAGGCAAGCTTGCGGGCGTAAAATTAGTTTGGTTTATTCAGGCTTTTTCGCGGTTTTGGGGAGCCGCCGTAATTCTGCTTTTACCCATCGCCGCTTACGACGTTTTAGAGCAAAACAATTTTAAAAATCACGCCCTTCCGAAACTACTGTCGTTATTGCCCTCCTTTGTTCTTGCTTTTACCGCGGGCTTTGTTTATTGGACTTCAAGCGGCATGGAAACGGCTTTGTTTGTCTTTTTATTTCTCGTTACTTTTCATTTAAAAGCTAAGCAAAAACAGAGCTACCTTTTCCCCGCTATTTTACTTGCGCTTGCCAGACCGGAAGGAATTTTGCTTGTTTTAATTTTAATGCTTTCGGATTTAGCGTTCGGCAAATTGAACAATCGCGATTTTAATTTGAAAAAATTTGGCGCTGAGTTTATTGTTTTTACTTTGCCCGTTTTAATCCATTTCCTTTTCAGGCTTTATTATTACGGCGATGTTTTCCCAAATACATTTTACGCTAAAACGGGTTTCTCCGGTTTTTATTTGGCAAGGGGAATAAAATATTTCCTCGATTTCTGGGGCTCTCCGTTTGCGATTGTTTTTTTTGCTTTCCCTACAATCTACGTAGGCGTTAAATATTTTCGGAAGCGCTGGGCGTTTTTTTCCGTTAACGTTGTGGTCGTTTATTCCGTTTACATTATTTTTGTCGGGGGCGACGTGCTTCCTTCAATTAGATTTTTCTTACCCATTCTGCCGTTGCTTCAGTTAAATTTAGCTAAAATGGCGGCTGATATTTGCCTTGTTATTATTGAAAAATCCGGCGTTAAGATTGGAAAGGCGTTGATTTTATTGACTTTTGCTTTGGTTGTTTTTGCCGTTGCAAAGAATTTTTCGCGCGAAAATTTAATTCTGCAAAAATGGAGAGCTTACGAACGAGGATTAGTTTACAAAATGAAGCTTTACGCCGGTTGGATTAACAAAGTTCAGGCAGAAAAAGGAAAAGAGTTAACTGTGGCTCTTTCAACAATTGGCGCGTTTTCTTACTATTCGAATTGCAAAACGCTTGATATTATTGGCTTAACGGATTCTTACATCGCGCGGCATCCCAAAGAAGTAAAAGGGATTGCGGGGAAGGTTGCCGTTAAGTGGAAGGAGCGTCATTACAACGCGGATTACGTATTGAAGCGAAAGCCGGATTTTGTGATTTTCCCCGCAGGGGCAAAACCGGCTTCTTACCCGGAAGTCGCCCTTTTCAGCAGAAAGCAATTTCAAAGAAATTATTATTTGACTCTGTTTTACTCAAACAAATTTTACGAATTGTTGCCGGTATTTAAGTTAATTCCCGATTCCTTGAAGAACTCCGTTAAGCAAACGGAGCAACCGTGCGACGTTCAATATGTGGAAGATTATTTGCAAGCTAATAATTGTTTTTTAAGTTTCTTAAGAAGCGGAAACGGAGAACAGTTGAAAACCATTGAAAAATATTGCCGGAAGCTAATCGATGATTGTCCGGCTCAACAATACTTAGCTTTTAACGTATTGGGCTATTCGGCTTTTCATTCCGGCAAATTGAAAGCGGCGCTTAATTATTTTAAGAAGGCGCTTAAACTTAACAAGCTTAACTCAATCGCGCTTGTTTATCTTGTTAACATCTACAGGAAATTAAAAATGCGAAAGGAATTAAACGCCGCAGTTTTAAGATTAAAAAAAATTGCGCCGGATGTTTACCCGAACTTAATTATTGCAAAGTAGATTTAGGATTAAGGTTGAGGTTGAGGTTGAGGTTTAGATTGGGGTTGAATTGTTGAATGAAAATAAATGTTGCGTAAAAACTTAAAACAAAAACATGAAAATTAATCAGGTAAAGAACAACTATTATTCTTTCTTGTGGCACTCGGGTTGGCTTG
>JALWSN010000037.1 GCA_027080245.1 Ignavibacteriales bacterium
GAGTAAGGTTGAGGTTGAGGTTGAGAGAGAAGGGATTCGGAACGCTGTGTAAGGAAGGAAAAGCGCGCGTTAAGTTTTAATTAAATTAAAAATGAATTAAAAAACGGAGATAAAAAAATGGCAGAAAAACACCACAAAATAATTGTAATAGGTTCAGGTCCGGCTGGGTTAACTTCGGCGTTGTACACGGCAAGAGCTAATTTAGAGCCTATTGTTTTCGAGGGGATGGAACCCGGCGGACAGTTGACAATAACTACGGAAGTGGAAAATTTCCCCGGTTTTGAAGAAGGCATTCAAGGACCGGAGTTAATGGACAAGATGCGTAAGCAAGCCTGTAAATTCGGGGCGGTTTGCGAGTTTAAGGAAGTGACAAAAGTCAATTTTTCACAACGTCCCTTTGTAGTTGTTGCGGAAGAAGAAGAGCACACTGCGGATGCCGTAATAATTGCCACGGGCGCGTCGGCTCGGTGGTTGAACATCCCGAGCGAAAAAGTTTACCGAGGTTTCGGAATTTCCGCTTGCGCCACATGCGACGGATTTTTCTACAAAGATCAAAAAGTAATTGTAGTTGGCGGAGGAGACACCGCAATGGAGGAAGCGCTTTACTTGACTAATTTCGCTTCCGAGGTTACAATCGTTCACCGTCGCGAAGGTTTTCGCGCTTCCAAAATAATGCTGGAGCGGGCAAAGAAAAATCCCAAAATAAAATTTTTGGTAAACAGAGTAATTAAAGAATATCTCGGCACGGAAGTAATGGGTAACAAGCGTTTAACGGGCGTCTTGCTCGAAAACACAAAAGACGGTTCCACCGAGAAGGTAGAAATAGACGGCGTTTTTGTAGCAATTGGTCACAAACCTAATACCGACGTTTTTAAGGATTGGCTTGACATGGACGAAACGGGCTATTTGATTGTTCAGCCGGGTTCAACTAAGACCAATATTGAAGGCGTGTTTGCGGCGGGCGACGTCGCGGACAAAGTGTACCGCCAAGCTATTACGGCGGCGGGAACTGGTTGCATGGCGGCAATCGAAGCTCAACGTTACTTGGAGGAAAAAGGGCTTGTTTAATCTTTGCGGTTGAACTTGCTTAAATAAACTTACCCCCTTCGTTCGAAGGGGGTTTTTATTTGAGGCTATTCTTTTTTGCATTAGCCACTGATGAGTTTAACGTTCGCAGAGCATTTACATTTCTTTCGATTGCATTTTCTTTTCAACGAAAACTGCTACGATCATTCCCGCACCCAAGCCAAGCAAAACGAAAAACGGAATCCATTCATCAATTTCCGTAGCAGCCTGAAGTAAAAATCCAAGCCCCAATCCTATTGCAAAAATCATGGTAATTATTCCAAGTTTTAACAGCGAGTAGGGATTCCTGTTCTTTTTTAACAGTTCAACCATTTCTTCTTTTGTTAATCCTCTTTCAACAATGCTTTGTTTCAAGCGGAAGTCGAAATAAAAATATGAAATTAAAATTGCGCCCACGACAATGAAAAATATTATTGGTACAAAGTTAGCGTCCATTTGAGCCTCTGTTTTTTTTGTTAAAAATTCGTTTGTTTTTAAAGACTAATATTTACAAAAATGGTTACAGGGTTTTTTGATCTTTGTGAAAAATTATTATTGAACGCACTTATGTCCCAAAATATTTTTTTGATTACTAAAAAAAGCGAAAATCTTTTATTTAGGAGACTTTTTTCAAATTTCCTCAAACAATCCCTTAAAATTATTTCGATACGTCATTTTGTTTTTCAAAACAATTGGAAAAATTTTTGCTGTTCAATTTGAATAGATGAATTCTAAGAATTGTAATCAGCGCTCTTTAAATCAATGCAATCTCAGTCAGGGTTCTCTCCCACCCCATCCAATTAACACTAGTGCAAATATTGAGTTACATAAGTCCCTAGGGATTTGGGATGGGGTGGTTGGTTGCAAATAGAATTTTTTAGAAAGAGTTTTTGTCCAAAATGGATTCTCATTCAATTTATTTTGGACAGATGTGATTGCTTTTCAAAGAACTCTACCCCCAAACCCCCTTCTCTTGCAAAAAGAAGGGGGCTTTTAAATTGTTTCCCAGCTTGAAGTTCTCCCTCCTCTTTTCAAGAGGAGGGCCGGGGTGGAGTTGGCGGAAAGTCTTAAAGAATAAGTCTTAAGTCGTAAGTAATCTGTGTCTAATCTGTGCGAATCTGTGGTTTACTTTTTACTACAAATTACTGCGGATTATTTCACAGATTAGCACAGATGTTTAAAAACAAATTTAAGAGTCATTTCTTTTACAGCAAACAAGCAAGCTTTGATTATTTTTTGTGAAAGGATTTGGAGTAAATTAGTTTCTAGCCATGAAATCAGCGCCCGTTAAATTACTCCAATTTCAATAGTGGTTTTTCCCCACCCCCATTAATATTGGTGAAATCATTTGATTGCATTAGTTCTTTCCTTCGGCGAGGGGAATGGTTTGGGTTTGGGTGATTTAAATATTCGGGAATGAACTTTATTTCAAAATGCATTGCGATTCAGTTTACTTTGGTTAGATGTATTTCATCGGAAATTTAATTCCCGGCTTTCAAGTTCAAAAACTCTAACAAATATTTTCCTTAAATTAGCAATTAAATTAAAATAATTATTTAAGCTTAAGCCGCTGCGTAAACAGGTCTGGACAGTGGCTAATATTCAGCTTGTATTTTTAAGAAAAAAGTAGAAAGAAATAAAAACGCAGACAATGAAGAAATTCGAAATACCGGAATATTTTAAAAGCGGTTTCATTAACAAAATAAAAGAGAAGCGAAATTTACTAGACCCAAGGCGTAAAGATTTTTCTCCGACGCGATTAAATTTCGACGGAGTAACTATTTACCTCGCGCGGCATTTTGGGTTTTGCTTCGGTGTGCAAAACGCTATTGAAATAGCCTACAAAACAATAGAGCAAAATAAGGGCGGAAATATTTATTTACTAAGTGAGATGATTCACAATCCTCTTGTAAATAAAGACTTGGAGGAGAGAGGGTTGAGGTTTATCCTTAATTCCCGGGGGGAACAGCTTATTGAATGGGGAAAAATTAAAAAAGAGGATATTGTAATTATTCCTGCCTTCGGAGCAAGCCTTGAAACTGTTGAGCTGCTAAAGAATAAAGGACTGGCTGTTGAACGTTACGAAACAACGTGTCCCTTTGTGGAAAAAGTTTGGAACAAAGCGGTTTTGTTGGGCGAGCGGGGTTTTACAGTGGTGATTCACGGCAAAGCCAACCACGAGGAAACCAAAGCCACTTTCTCCAGAGCTGTTATTAAAGCGCCATCTGTGGTAGTAAGGGATATTTGGGAAACGAAAACGCTTGCTAAAATAATTCTCGGAGAAATTCCACCCCAAAAATTTTACGAAATTTTTAAAGGTAAATATTCCGAGGGATTCGACGTCGGGAAGCATCTGAGTAAAATTGGAGTTGTGAACCAGACTACAATGTTGGCTGAAGAAACGCAAGCAATTTCCGCTTTGATTAAAAGCACTCTAGAGCTTAAGTACGGAAAAGAAAACTTGCCCGAACACTTTGCAGACACGCGGGACACGCTTTGTTACGCCACTAACGATAATCAAAACGCTACGGCTAAGCTGTTGGAGTCGGATGCCGACTTCGGGATTGTAATTGGGGGATACAATAGTTCCAATACTACTCACCTCGTTGAACTGCTCGAAAAGAAATTCAAAATATTTTTCATTTCTGATGATTCCAAACTATTGGATAATGGAGGCGTTCTTCACTTCGACGTTAAAACTCGAAAGGAAGTTCTAACAAAAAATTTCCTCGGAAAGAAGCCCGTTAAACTTGCTATTACAAGCGGAGCTTCGTGTCCCGACTCGGTTGTGGAAAAGGTGATTTTCAAATTGCTAAAAGTTTTAAACGTCGACGTTTCCCGAATAAAGTTTGACGAGATTTTTAAGACCGAAAAGGAATTTCGCCAAAATTAATTCCGTTAAAATACTCAATGCATAAAAAAGCCTGTGGTTATTGACTTTTAACGCTGTAGGTTCGCTTATTGACAATAAGCACGCCCGTTAGAATAATAACCATGCTCAAAATATGTAGCGGAAAAATATTTTCGCCGTCCAGCGTTCCCCAAAAAAGCGCCATAATCGGAATTAAGTAAGTAACGGTGGAAGCAAAAACTGCCGACGTTATTTGAATCAATCGATTAAATAAAATTAAAGCGAAGGCGGTTCCGAAAGTGGCGAGGACGAAAATGTACCCTAGCGCCGTTAAAGCTTCCGGCTTGCTAAAAATTTTTACAAAAGTATTTTGAGTAAGAAGGTAAACTATAGTAATCGGACCAATTGAAAACATTGTAAAAGAAGTTAAAATAACGGTGTTGGTTTCGGGGAAAAATTTCTTAATCATGTTCGAGCTAAAGCCGTAACAAATTGTGGCGACAATTACTAAAGCGGCGTAATTGTTGAAACTTCCGATTGCGCCTACGCTATTTGTTACGCTTAAAAGAATAGAGCCCGCAAGCCCGATTAACAATCCCATGGACTGAAACTTTTTAATTTTGGTTCCGAAAAAACTTGCTCCTACAATTAGAGTGAAGATTGGCGTTAAGCTGTTCAATATTCCCGCCAGCGAACTTGCGAGATGAGTTTCAGCAATGGGGAAAAGGGAAGCTGGTATTAAATTAGCGACTGTGGCAAGCAACAAATACTTTTTCCAGTTGTTTTTGTAATGCGTTTTGAAATATTTAATGGCAACGGGAAGCAGAGTTAAAAAAGCAATGGAAATTCGTAACGTTCCTACCTCGAGTGGGGTGAAAGCCGTTAATCCCTTTTTAATTAAAATAAAAGAACTGCCCCAGATAAGCGCAAGAACGGAAAGAAGAACCGCGGGCAAAAAATTTTTTGTTCGTCGCGCGCCGCTCATCTTTCACCTCAGTTCGTTTAAATCGTAAATAATTTGAGGATTATTTATTTTGAATTTTTCGACGAATTTTTCAATTAACTTTTCTCTGACAACAATCACAAATTGTAAATTAAGAGTTAAAATTGAACCGTCGTTCAAAAAAGGCTCAAAACCTTCACCCCTTAATTCCAGAGGACCGTATTCGTCAATAATAACAGGGCTTTTTGATTCCCGGGTTAACTTTAGCAAAGCGCCACGAGCCCAATCGAACGTTTGCGGATTAAAAACGAATCTACCTACGGAAAGCTTTTCTTTTGACGTCGAAGCTTCGTTGAACTCGAGCGCTCGTTCTTCCCCGGTTTCCAAATTTATCAAAAAACGTTTGCCGTTTCGAACTGGAGAAGCAAAACCGAAAAGCGTGCGGCGTTTGGAAAGTTCAATAATAGCGGTGGTTTTGCCGGATTGAAACCCGCCAGTAAAAATTGCTACTTTAGCCATTGCGTTTTAGCCTGTTGTTAGCGAAAGCACAAGAACGGATTTGACAAACCTATTTAACTTTTTAAGCCCTTTCAATTCGGAATTTGCTTTCCATGAATAATTAACAATGGCGCGGAATTTCGGAAAGGAAGAAATAATGTCGTTAATTTCTTCAATGTATTGAGTCTCTTTTTTCTTTACAAATTTGTAAATGAATTTGGTTACAATTGGCGAAATAAAAACGTACCAGACGAAAGTAATTATTAGCGCACGGAGAATCATTATTAGCATTAACATTGTTTTACTTTGCCAGTCGGCGTTAACGTACGAAAAAATCAAAAGGAAAAGCAGGAAAACGATAATCAAAATTCCCGAGGGCCTCATTTTAAAACTTTTCTTTTGCTTTCCCTTTTCGGAAAAGCTTGTTTCTTTTAATTCTTTGGGCAGTTCCTGATGAAATTCGTTTACAATTGCGCCGATGTTAAAAGCCATGTTACCAAAGTAAATTCCTGCGGCTAAATGAATTAGAACGTAAAAAGCAATTAACAATTGGCTTAAACTGAAAGAAATTGATTGCAAGTGGAAAACGCTGGACATAATGTAGTTGGTGAAGGAATCGATTGACTCCCACAAAGCAAAACCAAAAATTATTGTTAAAGTAAATATCCGTTGAAAAGCGGAATAAATCATTGTGGTTAGTCCGAAAAGCAGAGAGGCAATTCGTTTTGAGGGAATAAATTTGTAAAAAAGAAAGCCCGCCGTTCCATCTACCGCAACGCCAATGTAAGCTGAAAGAGGAGAGTGGGGACTAATGGCGGCTTTAATAATTTCAACTATTGTTGTAGAACGAAGAATTTCCTTTTTGTTTTTGCTCAAGCAATCAATTAAACTTATTAAGTTTACCGCAATGCCGCTTAAAAATAATCCTTTAAATGGAATTTTGAAAAAATGTAGCAAACCGCCGAAAGCTCCTTCGGAAAAGGCCCAAACGGCGGTGGTTCTTTCCACTTTTAGCGCGTCTTTAAGTTCAGAACTGCAATTAAACATCTTCTTTTTTTGCGTTCCCCCGATTTACGTAATTAAATTATTTTATTTTACCTCCAATTTATTAAAATAATAGCAAAAATAATTAAGTTAACAAAATGAAACGCACTATTGATCAGTAAAAGTTTAAATCTTCGCCTCGCGAACAATCCGTCGATTAATGTAACCGTAGCCACAAAGCCAACCCAAGCGGCAAGCGCCACTCTTAATGCGCCGATAAAGTTTGTCGCTCCGGTTAAAGAAATAAAATAAGCCGTTACCAAAGCCATGAAGAATTCGGCTACAAAAGTGACGAAATAATTAAACTTAACGCTGGCGCCTTCGCGCAGTTCCTCCCTGGTTTTACCAACGGCGTTAAGCCATGCGTTTTTGAAAATCAACCCGTACCAAAGAAAACCCACTGCAAAAGAAGCTACGGCGCTTACAAACACCGCCAAATAATTTACGCTTACATGTTGCATGATTTACTCCTATGTTAGTTGTTAGTTTTAAACATTTTAATTACCGGGCTTTGACTGTCGGTTGCCCAAGCGCGGAACATTCCCGGGGAATTGAATACGGTTACGATATTCCCGTTTCTGTCTATTCCAATCATTCCACCTTCGGCTTTTTGCTTAACTAATTTCTTCATTATTACCCTTGTTGCGGCTTCTTTCAAGGAAAGATTTTTGTATTCCATTAAGGCGGAAATGTCGTATGCTACAACGTTTCTAATAAAGTATTCGCCTTGTCCGGTGCAGGAAATTGCGCAAGTTTGGTTGTTGGCGTAAGTGCCTGCTCCGATAATTGGTGAATCGCCTATGCGTCCGAATTTCTTAAACGGGATGCCCCCGGTAGACGTGCCTGCAGCTAAATTGCCGTGAATATCTAAAGCTACGCATCCGACGGTTCCGAATTTTTTGAAGGAACTGTTCTCGTTAGCCGACGTTTGTTTTTTTTGCGCTTTGTATTTTTTGAATTGCTTAAGCCGCCTGGGAGTGTAGAAGTAACTATTGGGAACTGTTCTCAGTCCGATTTCTTTCGCGAAAGTGTCGGCGCCGTCGCCGGCTAACAAAACGTGCGGTGAAAGTTCCATTACTTTCCTTGCCGCCACAATAGGATTTTTAATATGCTTAACACCAGCGACGGCCCCAGCGTTAATATTCGAACCGTCCATAATCGAAGCGTCCAATTCACACGTGCCAACGTCGGTCATTACGGCGCCTTTAGCGGCGTTAAACAAAGGCGAATTTTCAAGAACTTTAATTGCGCTTTCAACCGCATCTAAACTGCTGCCGCCGTTCTTCAGAATATTGTAACCGGTTAGCAAAGCCTCTTTTAATTTTGTCCGGTACTGTTCGGCTCTTTCAGGTGGTAAATTCTGTGGCGTAATGTTTCCTGCACCTCCGTGCAAAACAATTCCAAACTTGATTTTTTTTGTTTGTTTGTTCTTACCGTTATCTACCCGTTTAACGCAATTTGTAAAAAATAACAGAACAATTAATACTGTTGCAAATAATTTGATTCGGGTTTTCATTTCTACCTCGAATTTTTGTGAACGTTTTTATTGTTAATTGTTAGTAGAATTTTCTTCCGCAACGAGAGATTTCTTTAATTGAGACGCTTCATTTAAAATTATTAGAACCTGGCGGTAACTTGCCCCCAGTACCTTGGAGTGCAAGAAAGAATAAATCAATCCTTTTGCTAAATTCTTTTCCAGCGCCAAATATTCCGAAATAGCTTCCTTCATTTTTTTTGCATATTCAAGGTAATTTTTGAAAAAGTAATAGTCCGAAATTGAAACGCTTATTAAATCTTCGCTTTGCATTTCAATTAATTTGTTTAAGTTAAAAATTTTTCCCTGAAGTTCGCCTTCAATAATTTCAAGCTTGTTAATTGTTTTAGTTATTTTGCTATTTTTCCCCGAAGAAAATATTGAAGATGAAAATTTTGAACTGTCTCGGGATAAAATTTTCGTAAAACGCAAAAGCAGATTTTCGATTTCTTCTTTAAGGGATGCGCTTTGTTTAAGAACGTTTGTATTACTCATTATGCGTTAAAATTTTGTTGTATTTTTACTAAATTGTACTCGTTAAATTTTAAAGTTAATTAAGGAGCGCAGATTTGAAGAAGAACATTTTAAAATTAGCGTTAGCTCTGTTCCTTTTTGCAATATCGTTAAATATTGCACAGCAAAATAATAATAATTCTTATAAGTTCGAAATGATTTACCAAGTTAAAACAACTCCGGTAAAGACGCAATACCGAACGGGAACATGTTGGGATTTCGCGACTTCTTCGATGTTCGAAACCGAGCTGTTAAGACTTGGCAAGGGCGAATTCGACGTTGCTGAAATGTACATTGCCAGAATGGCGTACTTGTTAAAAGCCGATGAATACGTTCGTTTTCACGGCAAAAATAATTTCGGTGAAGGCGGGCAGGCGCACGACGTGCTTTACGTAATGAAAAAATTTGGCGTTGTGCCACAATCCGTTTACAACGGCAATGTTGAGAACCCGAAAACTTACAACCATCGCGAGCTTGTGGCTGTTCTTAAAGGAATGTTAGACGGCGTGCTAAAGCAAAGTCACCCCAGTAAATATTGGCGTAAAGCCGTTAACAAAGTTCTGGACGTTTACCTCGGAAAAGTTCCGCAAGAATTTTACTACAATGGTAAAAAATATACGCCCAAATCTTTCCTGAAAGCAAGCGGATTTAATCCCGACAATTACGTAGAAATTACTTCCTTTACACACCATCCTTTTTATTCGAAGTTCATTCTGGAAGTGCCCGACAATTGGCTGCACGCCGAATATTATAATGTACCAATCGATGAGTTGGTTGAAATAATGGACAATTCGTTGAAGCTTGGTTACTCGGTGGACTGGGACGGCGACGTTGGCA
>JALWSN010000038.1 GCA_027080245.1 Ignavibacteriales bacterium
GCGGAAACGTCTGCTGGAGTTCCGCTTGCCCATTCGTCGTCGCCAGCCCATTTTAATTGCATGTCAACAAAATCGGCTCCATCGGTAATCGTGCTACCAAAGAAATTAAAGCCATTATCCATACCACCAAAGAATTGAGAACCGCCCCAGTTAACGCCGGATACCCAGCGATCGCCCTGGTAATCCCAGTCTTTAATTCCGGGAGGCGGGCCCATTATCTTAATACTCATTCCATCAATAATTGGTGGAGTTTTAATACCTTTTGCATCCGGTTCAAACAATGGTTGATTGTCAACTATCGTATTGCCGTCGCCGTCTTTTAAGCCCCATACGGTTTGACCGTAAGTGGCGGAATTTGTATCTAAATCCGTATGGAAGAATGTTGAATATGTCTTACCTGTCAATTGCGTTGGATCTATAATTTTAACGTCAACGGTGCCTTCGCTAACGCCTTTTGTATGTTCAACCGTCAATGCTTGACCAAACTCACCTTCAACCCTGCTTCCAGGCGGAGGTGTTTGCGGCGTAACCTCCAATACTTTTAACGGCGATTCTAACACGTTCGGAACGGCGTTAGGATCCGGATTAACCGCGTAAGCAGTAACAGCAAAGTAATATTTTGTTCCGTTACGAAGCCTTGCGCCGCTGTTAAAAGCGTCGCCCTTAATAGCATATTGGCGTTGTAAGCCGCTTTCAGTGCCGAATTTCAATACTTTAGGCAATACTATTCCGCCCTGTTGATCGAAATCCTGTCCAATAACTTTTCCGATACCGTCAATTACGTCAAAAGTAGCAAGCATTTTAGCATCGTTAAACGAAGCGTTTCTTGAAGGCAACTGGTAAACAACGTAACCTTCAAAATTAAAGCCTGCGTCGCTAAAGTTTTCGATTGCGTCAATATTGGGATCTGTATCCCATCTTAACAATACTTCTCTATCCAATTCGCGAACAGTAACGGCAGGTGTAGGAGGAGTTTTAGGTACCTGGAATAAATTATCGTAAACAGCTTGAGCTTGCTTGTCGTAGAACTTCAATAACGATACCGCGCCAAGTCTGTCAACATTCCCAAAACCGCCTGCTGCAATCTCGGCGATTACAACTTCCTGAGTATCGCCGGCGGCCATTGTAAACGGACCTGAAACCATACCATCTCTTCTATCTCCTGGTGGGTGGAGAATACCGTCAATCCAGCCTGTTCCTGCAACTGGGTCGCCGGAAAGAGCAAATTTAGTTTCTTGCCCCGTAGTAGGATCAACAAACGGAGCACCGGTTGTTGTTACCCTACCGTTAAACAGGTTCCAGAATTCAAGCGAACCTTCGTAATCACCCAACGGTGGGTCTGTGTAAATCGGGTCGCCGTTAATAAAGAAATAGTGAGCGGACATCGGAAGGTTTTTATATCCGCTTATTATTTTATTGTGAAATACTGCTTTGTCGTTAGGATCGCCTGTAGGAACTATGGGACCCTGGAAGAAGTCGAATCCAATTGCTGGAACTGTTTTACCATATTGCTGGTCGATAGCGTCGCCGTTGTAAGTGTACATCAAGGACAAATCAACATCGCAACCTACGAAGTCGTCGTCAAAACCGCCCAGGTCGCAATCTGCCCAATAGGAAACGAACATTGAGTCGAAATCATTTGAGCTTCTATTAATGATAATATACTTCCTGAACATCATATTTCCAAGCGCAGAAGTGGATTTGTAACCCCACATCGTGGCTTGCATTTCGATTCCCATGTGCGGCGAGCCGTACAATTTTTTAGTCGTGTTGTCGTCCAAATCGTTTGCTACAAACCAAACAGTTTGGTCTGCGCCGGGAACTCCTGGAATGTCAACAGCAGGGTTGTACTTTCCGTCTCCGTCAACGTCAGTATAGGGAGCACCCCAATCTGCAGGCCATTCGTTCCAATCTTTTTCATACTGAGCCCTAATTTCGGCTTCCGTTCCCTCGCCGTCGTTAATTTCAGAGGAAACATCGCCTGTTTTCCAATCAGGTCTAACTCTGTAGATTCTTGCGCCCGGATCATCTGGGCTCTGGGCTGTTCCGTCAGGTAGTATTCTACCTGGCAACAACCCCTGCTGATACGTAGAACCGCCAACGCGAATCTTACCGTTTACTTTTGCGCCCCACACAAGACCCGATTCGAACACAACATTCTTGTTGCTGCCTTTCGGGTAAATGAAGCCGCCGTTTCCGTAAGGATCGATATCGGAGTTGCCATTATCATAAATCCACGTGGACACATTGTTAATATTAAAGTGGGTTGCTGATGGCTGTCCGTTAGTCTTCTTGAGTGATTGTGTTTTTTTACCCACTCCTTCCGCATTTATTTGCACAATGGCAAATAAAACGAGAAATATGAAGGTAAAACCAATTTTTAATTTTTTCATAATTTTATGCTCCTTAAAATATTATTTCTTCATTAATTTTAATATTCAAAACGAATACCAAATAATATTTGGCGAGCGTCAGAATAGAATCCATTATAGTCCAAACCAATGGCTTTGTACAATCTCTTGTAAATTTGGCCATAAGTCTCAACTAATCTTCCACCAAGAGCTGGATCGGAAATATAACCATCATCATTTGCAGCACCTGTTCTGATGTAAACATTTTCAACGTTTCTGATATCAAACAAATTCAATACTCTTACGTAAACATTCAAACCTAATTTATCCATAATTCTAAAGGTCTTATCAACCTTCAAGTCCACGTTAAAGCTACTCGGTGTAAGAGAAGAATTCAACGGTTCGATAGCCGTTCTAAACCTTGCGTCGCTTTCAATGTTTGCGCCGCCGATTCCACGTGTGAACGGATGACCGCTTGAGAATGTAGCTAATACGGAAACGCCGAATTCATGCAACAATGCAGGACCGTCGTTCGGACCGAATCTGTAATCCAAGAATACTGTTCCATAAAACGGTTTGTTGTAAGTTAAAGGCGATACGTACTGCGGTCTGAATACCTGTCCTTCAACCGGAGCGCCAACTATACCTGCGTTCGAGTTCGGGAAAGAACCCGTTCCTTCGGCATCCTGAAATGTTATCGAAGCTTGTCCCATAATTCTATGGAACCTTCTCATGTTCAACTGAAGTTCAAGACCTTTCGTTGTGGAAAAGTCGCCGTTTGCTTTAATGTTGTAAGAATGATACGGAGAATTAGGATCTGTATCTTGAATGTCGAAGAAAATTTGACCTCTTACGTCGTCGTAATATCCGGTAATATCAAATGCCAAGAAGTCGGTAATTTGCTGTCTGAAACCCACTTCGTAGTGAGTTTTTCTGATTGGATGCAAGTTAGCTCCCGATGGGTTCGCAAAGAAGAAGCTTTGCCCCAATTGGTATGCCAACGCATGATAGCCCAAATAAGCTTCCTGCAGAGGAGGTTTCTGGACATATTTACCATAACCGGCATAAAATACTGTTCTGTCCGTAACGGGGAAGGATACGCTTAACCTTGGACTTAAATAAGAATATGTAGGAACTTTTACAAATCCTTTCATATCCAAATTACCGTCCGTCCAAACCGAACCTAACCCTAATTCGGGCTTAGTAGGATCTTTGAACATTAAGTTGTCCATGTCAAAATAATCGTAGCGTAAACCAACGTTCAGAATTATATCGCTGTACTCCAATCTATCCTGGATATAAGCACCAACATCCAATGGCTTGTGAGGAGCGTCGAATCCGTTATCGGATTTATTGCCATAAACGTCGTAACCGTAATTGTCAACGCCATGACGAATTAAAATGTCTCTCTTCATCTTTAAGATGTCGTTTGCGGAAGGATCTTTACCATTCTGAGTTTTAAATTCTTGCTCAGCCTGGTATAGTTCTTTTGCAAAACCGCTCTGCGAACCAACGCCCCAGAATCTGGAAACGTAATATTTAAATTCGCCGCCTAATTTCAAGTAATTGTGTTTGTTTGGATTGTAAGTAAAGTCCAAGCGACCCGAGTAACCCATTCTTTCGGATTTGGAATGGTTTACCGGAATGGAATTAGGCTGCGCAAATCTGAACCCATAAATATCTAAGCTGGTCGGCTGATAATATCTTCTTTCTTCCGGCGTCACGCCTTTTTGAGTCCACTGGTCCATTTCCCTTGGCAATCTGTGCCATACGGCGCCTGCTTTTGCGTTTGCAACGCTATCGCCGTATGCCCAATAATTGTCTTTCAAATATTGGTCGCCAACGTCGCTATTGGCGAAATAAAAACCAGCCGTAGCTTGATAGTACATTGTTTTACTTAAAACATGAGTCAATTTCACGGTGAAAGAACCGTTTGACCACTCGTTTAAACCATATCTGTTTCTTAATAATTGAGTAACTCCGGAAGCGCCTAATTGAGACCAACCGCTTGTGTAAGTTCCTGCAAGACGTAATTTAAGAGGATTCAAATCGAACGACAATGTAGCAGAATGAGTATAATATTGTTGCTGTTGATTTTTTCTTACGCCTTGAGGATAAACTAAATTAATAGAATCATTATAGATGGGATTCGTATTGTAATCGGTTTTAACAGGACCAATGTCTATTCCGGGGTATCCCTTCTTAGCTCTTGAACGGTCATATTTGTAATCCAAATTGTAGAAGAATTTAACCCCTTTAAATAATGGACCGCTCAACGAAAAACTGGTCTCGTTGTTACCGTACCAGTAAGTTCCCAATCTTTTAGTTTGATTTAAGAAATCGCTTTTGGATTGGAATCCAATATTATCGGTAATAAATTCCAGACTTGAGTGGAGTTGATTTCCACCCGTCTTTAATTGTGTACGAATAATACCTGCGTTCGAACCGCCGTATTCAGCTGTATAGCCACCGGCTTCTACCTGTAATTCTTCAACTGCGTCGTTTGAAATTGTTACGTTCCTCAATCCTGTTTCAGGGTCGGAAATCGAAATTCCTTCGAGGTAATAACCAACGTCCGTTCTACGGCTACCTCTCAAGTGAATTCCATCGTTGTACTGAACAACGCCGGGTTGAAGTGTTAAAATAGTTTGAACGCCTCTAACAGGCAGATTCTTAATGTCCTCGCTGGTAACATCTCTAATTGCCGTTGTGGCGTCTTTCTTAATTAGTTCTCTTTTAGCGACAACCGTTACGGTTTGAACGCTAATGTTCTCGGGCGTTAACTGAAAATTAAGGTCGGTTGTAAGACCTTCGCTTACGCGAACATTTTCAATAGTTAATGAATGATATCCTAAATATGAAGCCTTTACGGTATAAACACCGGGTTGCAAGTTAAGAATGATAAATTCCCCATTTGCATCCGTTGCCGCGCCGAAAGATGTACCCACTATTATTACGTTCGCAGCAACTAATGGTTCACCCGTGGATTTATCAGTCACCTTACCTTTAATTCTACCGTTTGCCCCCCATGTCAGCATAGCTGGTATCAGGACAAACAGAGAAAAAATGTAAAATATTTTACGACTCATATTTAACTCCTAAAATTTTGTTTTGAAAATTTGGTTAGTTGAGGAAATGAGAGTTAGTTTTACGTCATAATGTTACCTCCCCCGAAATTATTAATAAAATAATTCTTTAGTGCTGAAATATAAAAAAAAAATTTTTTTTTGCAATACTAAATTGCATAATAAAAACAATATTTCCAATGCCTGAATGTGAGTTTAACTCAATAAATTTAATACAACCATAGATTACAAATGCGGAAAACTCCTACTGCGCTAATAATTTCTCCACTCTTTCAACAAACATTTGCTTAGGAACCGCGCCAATTACCGTGTCCTTCAGTTCTCCGTTTTTAAAAAATAAAACCGTTGGAATGCTCCTTACGCCAAATCTAATCGCGGTTTGTTGATTAACATCCACATCTAATTTACCAACTTTTAACCTGCCATCGTAAGTTTCGGCCAGCTCTTCCATGATGGGATGAATTAACCTGCACGGACCGCACCAAGCAGCCCAAAAATCAATAATCACTGGCAACTCGGAATTAGTAACTTCCTGCTCGAAATTAGCGTCGGTAATTTCAACTGGTTTCATTTTATCTCCTTTAAAAATTACTTAATTTGCCTACTTACTTTTTCACCCGTGTAATTTACAATATATTCACCGCCGTCAACGGCAATTACGTTGCCCGAGACCCAATCGGCTTCGGGGCGGCACAAAAGGGAAATCACGTTAGCGATATCTTCCGGAGTGGTAAGCCTCCCACCCGGATTTTTCATCTTAGCCGATTTGAGCATAACATCGTTGCCCGGAATTTTACGTAACGCAGGCGTGTCCGTTACTCCCGCCATTATTGCGTTTGCGGTTATTCCCATTCCGCCAAGCTCAACGGCAAGCTGTCGAATGTGCGCCTCGAGCGAGGCTTTAGCCGCCGAAACGGCTCCGTAATTGGGAATAACAGTTTGGGAACCTGCGCTGGTCAACCCGAAAATTCTACCGCCTTTAGCGAATAAATCTCTTTCGATTAATCCTTGAGTCCAATAAACCAAAGTGTGCGCCATTACGTCCAGTGTCATTTGCATTTGAGCGGGGGTAATTCTTTCGTTGGGATCTTTTGAAATGTAAGGCTTTAATGAGCCGAAAGCTAAGGAGTGAATTAGAACATGAACATGAGGATGCTCTTTCGTGGCGAATCTTTCTTTTATTTCGTCAAGGATGTCGTTTCTTTTTATTGGGTCTGCGGCGTTGGCGTTGAAGAATACCGCTTTGTGTCCGGTGCTTTGAATTTTCTTTTTAATTTTTTCTACGTTTGACATTGTGGCTTGTCTGTCCAAATGAATGCCGAAAATGTGGTAGCCGTCTTTGGCCAACCTAACGGCGCTTGCGCCGCCAAACCCAGATGACGCTCCTAAAATCAGAGCCCATTTCTTTTCCATGTTACTCGCTTAATTATTAGAAAAAGTTTACGAAACTTAAACATTTGATTTCGCTAATTCAACTTTGAATTAAATTTAATTAACCGAAAACAAAATTTGATTGTCGCCTAAAATTTTCTTTAAATCTTCGATTAAATCTTTTCTTACGCTGACCTTTTGGTCAATTAAAAACCGCCTTGCTTTTCCATTGTATTCTATGGAAATGTAAACTGGCGTCGAGCCCTTGTGTTTCATCAGCATCTCTTTAATTTCCCTAATCAAATCCACCTTCGCTTGTTCTCTGATTTTAATCAACAACCTCTTCGTTAACTTTTCTCTAATTTCTTCAACGGAAGCTGCGTCGTCCACATGAATGCTAATTGAGTCCCCTTCGCCTTTTACCTTGCCTGTTACAAACACTACGTTCTCTTCTCTAATAATTGAGCTTACGCGTTGGTAAACTTTGGAGAAGGCAATGCAATCGCATGAACCGGAGAAATCATCCAACCTGAAAAACGCCATTTTACCGCCGGATTTATCAGTCTTGGTTCTCATTTCGGTAATTACGCCGCAGGCTCTCACAATTTTTCCATCTTCAAGCATGTAAGATTCTCCCAGCCGGACGTTAGAAAAAGAATAGTACTCAGTTTCGAATTTAAACAACGGATGCCCCGTTAAATAAAAGCCGAGTGCTTCGCGTTCTTTTGCCAAGCGAACATTGTCCGGCCACGGTTCCACGTCGGGCAATTCAGGTTCCACAATTTCAATATTGTCGATGTCTGCGCCGAAAAGGCTGCCTGTTATTTTTTCCTGCGCGCGCTGGAATTTGTTGCCGTATTCAAGGGCAATCGGAATAGCTTCCAACTTTTGAGCCCTCGAGCCGGGCAAAGTGTCCAAAGCTCCCGCCACGGTCAGCCCTTCCAACACTCTTTTATTGATAATGCGCGTGTTTACGTTAGCGCACAAATCGAAAATGCTTTTGAAATCCCTGCCCAACTTTTGCCTTGCTTCCCGCAAAGCATCCACTGCGGGCGAGCCAACGTTTTTGATTGCCGACATTCCGAAAATTATTTTATTCTTTGCCACCGTAAAATAAGTGGAAGGATTGTTGACGTCCGGTGGCAAAACTTCCACATGGGAACGGCGGCATTCTTCCAGAAGCAAAGTTACCTGCGACGGATTGTTTAATTCGTGCGTAAGGTTTGCCGCCAAAAACTCTTCCAAATAATGAGCTTTAAGGTAGGCAGTTTGGTAAGCTACAATAGAATAAGCCACGGCGTGACTTTTATTGAAGCCGTAGCTAGCAAAGCTTTTAATGTTTTCAAAAATTTCTCTGGCTATTTTTTCTTCGATGTTGTTCTTTACAGCACCTTCAATAAACTTTTTTTCCTGCTCAAGCATTTTAGCTTCGTCTTTTTTACCCATTGCGCGGCGCAATATGTCTGCCTCGGCAAGCGTCATCCCCGCCACTCTGTTAGCTATTTGAATTACCTGCTCCTGATAAACTATTATTCCGTAGGTCTCTTTTAAAATGGGTTCAAGAGCCGGATGCAGATACTCAATTTTTTGCCGCCCGAATTTTCTGTCGATAAAATCTTTAATGAACCCCATGGGTCCCGGACGGTACAAAGCGTTCATCGCCGCCAAATCCTTAATGCTATTGGGCTTTAACATTTTTAAATACTGACGCATCGGCGGAGACTCGAACTGGAACACTGCCGTGGTTTTACCCTGAGAAAAAAGCTCGAACGTCTTTTTGTCGTTGACGGGAATATTTTCAATATCGATTTCAATTCCGCGAGTTTGCTTAACAAGTTTAATTGTGTCTCTAATAATTGTAAGGGTGCGCAATCCGAGGAAATCCATCTTCAAAATTCCGGCGTCGTCCAGTTCCTTCATGTTGAATTGCGTCACAAAATCCTCGCTTTTGCTTGCTTTTGCCAGCGGCACAAAATCGCTAACGTCGCCGGGCGTAATAACTACGCCCGCCGCGTGTTTGGATGCGTTGCGGTTCATTCCTTCCAGAATTTTCGAATATTTAATTAATTCTTGAATTTGCGGATCGTCCGTGGTTTTAATCCATTGTAATTCCGGCACTTCATTAATTGCTTGCTCGATTGTGTAAATTTTCCCGAACTTCGAAGGAATCCACTTCGTAATATTGTTAACGGTGGGAATGGGAATGTTCAACACCCGCGCAACGTCCCGCAACACCTGCCTTGAGGAAAGCCTGTTAAACGTAATGATTTGCGAAACGGAATCCTCGCCGTATTTTTCCTTAACATATTCAATAACGTCGCCCCGCTGGTCGTCGGCAATGTCCACGTCGATGTCGGGCATGGAGCTTCGCTCGGGATTTAAAAATCTTTCGAACAGCAAATCGTAATCAAGCGGATTAACGTTGGTAATCTTCAAAGCGTAAGCTACAAGGCTGCCGGC
>JALWSN010000039.1 GCA_027080245.1 Ignavibacteriales bacterium
TCCGCCGCGCGCAAGGGAAATTTTCAAATGGGGAGCGCTAAAATCAAGCCACGAAGCCGGTGAATCTTTCTTTTGTTCGAACCGCTTCGGGTTTGCGCGGAATTGTTCCGCAATCGAAGCGTTTGCGAAAATCTTTTTAAGCGCGGGCGCAAACAAATCTTTTGGGTCAATCGGGGCATTTTGTTTAATGCTTAAAGGTTGCCTGAAACGGAATTTCAATTTTAACGATGTAATTTCGCTCAATTGATTTTTACGCGGGTCGAATTTGTAAGCGTTAATTTTCAAGCCGACGCAGTAAAAATCCCTGTACCAAAAGTAACTTTCCACCTGAACGTCCGGCTGCGGGGAATAATTACGCAGGCGTAGCGGCGTTTGCGTTGAAACAAGCAGCGAATCATTGATTTTTTTCAATCCGGGATTTACCGCAGGCACAACGTTGTTAAAAATTTTTTGCTCTTTTTTGAGAACCGAAATTTCCGGCTTGGAATTTGGCGGCAGCGCAAAAATAAGATTAAAAGAAGGCAATTTGTACTGCCCGGCTTTTGAATAATCGGCGAATCCGGGGAAGTCCATTACTCTGAATTTCCCCTGCCGGGTAAGTACAAATTTTTGCCGGGGTGTGTTAATTTGCGCTACGAACGACTTTCCCGAAGTTACTTTAACAGCCGACTGCCCGCAAACCCGGGCGAAAAGCAACAACGCTATTAACAAAGTCCTTTTCATTCCGGCGCAACCTGGGTTTTTTTATTCGTTTGAATTTTTAATTTAATGATTCTGAAAATGAACACAGGAATTCCGAACAGGTACCGCTTCCACAATTTTTTAGGTTCGACCAAAAGCCTGAAAGCCCACTCGAAGCCGGAATTACGCAGAAAATCCGGCGCCCTTTTAACGAATCCAAGGAAGAATGCCATGAAGTTCCCCACGCAAAGAATTAGCGGAACGTCGGAATCGGCAAGGAAGCGGCTAACAAAAATTTCCTGCCGCGGCGCTCCCATGCCAACAATTACAGCGTCGGGCTTTTTGCTTAGGATGAAAGCGCTTGCTTTTTCTCGGTCTTTAACGTCTTCGAAACCGTTAAGGTAGCCGATTAAATTCAATCCTTTTTCTTGCGCCTTCCGGAAAATTGTTTCGGGATTGAAATTCCCGCCGACAAAAAATACTTTTCTTTTTTCGGCAATTAACTTCCGGACAATTGCAAAATTCAAATCGGTGCCGTTAAATATTTCCGGCTTTTTGTTGAATAAGAACGAGTAACCTTTTCTCATTCCGGCGCTGTCGACGTAAAAGCTAAAGCGTTCGAGGGCTTGTAGATATTCGGGATGGGAAAGGGCTTCGTTAAAACATCTGAAATCAAAATAAGTCAAGCGAACTTTAACGCCCCCGTTTTGTAAACTCCGCTCTGCAAGCGAGATGACGGGAGCGGGGCTTGTTAGTCCTCTCTTCAAAATTTCCTGCAAAAAATAATTCCGTGCGATTTCAGGCATTTTAAATAACTCTCTTTTTAATATTGTGTGTTTTTATTTCCGCCAATTTAGATTTTATTGTGTTCAATAATTCTTCCTTGCCGACGTCGGAAAGCCGGCTTGCGTTGAAAGAAATTGTTTTACGCGGGTGCAGCAAAACCGACGCGGGATTAGTCGCGCAGAACATTCCCAGGAAATTTGCGTTGTAAGCGTCCGCCAAGTGGAGCGGAAAGGAATCGACGCCTAAAAACAGTTTGCAGTTAACAATTTCCGCCAATTCTTTTGGCGAGGGATTTAATTTTAACTTCACAAATCCCGGCAGGGAATTCTTTGCCGCCAAAAGTTTTTTGCTTCCGAGAATAAAAATTTCCCTCTCGCCGGTTTCTTTCAGGTAGCTTGCAATTGCGTTTAGTTGTTCGCAGGACAAACATTTGTCTTCCCGTAAGGAAAAGGGATGAACAACTACCGCTTCGGAATATTTCGAAATTAAATTTGCGTTCGGAGCAAATTTGAGCTTTTCGATTTTTTGAGCCGGAATTCCAGCTTTGTTGAGAGCTAAGGAAACAAGGGTTAAGTAGTTGTCCTCCTTTCGCCAGAGGAATTTCTCGAAATATTTTTTTCGTTTGACGAATCCCTTTTGATTTTTCCGTTCCCACCTGCGCCGCCAAATAAAATTGTAAAATCCGCTTTTAACAACGGCTTTAGCGCCTTTAAGGAAAAATGTGTTTACCAGTCCGGGGAAAAACGAAAAAACGTAATCGTATTTTTCCCGGCGGACGAGCTTTAACGTTGTAAACATTTCGCTAATATTTCTTCTGACCACAAAGAGATTTCTTAATTCTTCGCATTCAAACAAAAACTCTGAATGCGGCGCAATTACAAAATCGATTTCAATTTCGCCGAAATTTTCTCTTAAAATTGGCAGCGCGGACATCGAAACGTAAGTGTCGCCAATTGCGTTGGTCGATATGATTAAAACTTTTGTCATTCAACTCCCAATTCTAAAGTCCAGCCGGAAAAGCCGGGTAAATTTACTTGCAAATTTATGTTTGTATTGTTCGAACATTACTTAAAGAATATTTGTAGTAATTTTCAAACGCTTTCGATGTTTACCCCTCATTCAGCCCGCCGATAATTGCTTTTACTAAAAATTTAATGCTCTCGAATTGCATCGTAAAAAGGAACATTGCGAAGTATTTCAGTATTTTAGCCGATACGCTAACCGACGAAGTGAAGAAGGAAATTCCCTTTGCGTAACGCTTAATGATGATTAGCTTGTTCTTTATTCTGGAATAATAAACTTCGTTTTCAAATTTGAGAACGGACTTTTTGCCTTTTAACGCGCCGGCGGAGACGCGGTGAAACAATTTAAGTTCCGGGTGGAAGAGGATTTTTACCCCGCAATGTTTTGCTTTTAGCGAAAAGTCGAGGTCTTCGTAGTAAAGAAAAAACTTCTCGTCGAAGCCGCCGATTTTTTTGAATACTGAAGCGGTTACAAAGAAAGCCGCGCCGGTAAAAAAATCAACCTCCCCGAAATCTCTGCGCTTAATTTCACATTCGCGTTTGTTGAAATCGCGATGCGCGCCTTCCAGCCTCAGCCAGTCAATGTAACCGCCGTTAAACCAAACGCGTTGGGTTTCGGGAAAGCGCTTTATTTGAAACGTTAAAATGCTTGTTTCGATTGGAGCGCTTGAAAGGAATTCAAAGAGCCTTTCGCAAAATTTTTCCGGGAAAATTACGTCGTTGTTTACCACTAAAAATTTTTCGAATCCTTTTTTCTCCAGCGCTTTAATAGCCAGATTAACTCCCGCGCCAAAGCCAAGATTTTTACCCGGCTTCAAAACCGTTACGCTGGGCAAGTTCAACTCCAAATTGGAACTGTTGTCCACAATCAGAATTTCCGGGGCGAACCCGCCGAAATCAAGAATTGAATTCACGCAATTTTTGGTTATTACGGGATTGCCAAAATGGACAATGGCTATTGCAAAATCTTTAATCAATTTAAACTTCCGTTATTATTTTGTTAAAAACCTCTTCCGCAGTAACTTCGTTCAGGCAGCGGGCGTCGTTGAATTTACAGCTCCAGTCACAATTAATGCAATCGAGCTTTTTCAGGAAGTAGGAGGCGGCGTCTTGAGAATCGTATGGGAAAATTCTTCCCCAGGCGCCTCCGCCCACAATGCCGAATGTTTTCACCCCCAAAGCTTTGGCGATGTGAAGAAGTCCGGAATCGTTGCCTACGAAGAAAGCCGCGTTCGAAATCGCGGCGGCGGCTCCGGCGAGCGTGGTTCCGCCGGTTAAGTTAAGCGCAAAATCCGCGCCGTTGAATTTGCCGTTACGCTCCGAATGCAAAATCACCGCCGGAAAGCCGAAATGTTCCGCCAGTTTTTTTACAAGCGCCAGGAAGTTTTCAATTTTCCATTCTTTGATTTTGAAATCGGCAAAAGGAGCTGCTGCGAAATATTTGCCAGGCAAATTTTTAAGCTTAGCCGGAGCGGGGAATATTTTTGTTCTTGCGCCCGGTTTTGCCCCGGTTATTTTTTCCAGCAAAAAGCAAATGTTTTCAACGTCGCTGCCGGGAATTCTCCTTAAAATACCGGAATACCGAGCGTCGAATTTACGGGCAAAGGCGCGCTTTAATTTGGGATTGTTTTCAAATGCGTACGCCCTGCCGCCTTTCGCCGCAAGTAGGGCAATTTCGTCGTCGATTGAAATTCTGGAAAAGGAAAGATTGTAAACCTCGCTGAAATTTAATCTTCTTAAACTCTTTAGTAAACGGAATCTGTAAAATAAGTTCAAACGATATTTGGTCTTATTTACAAACAAAATTTTTATTCTTCCCGCGTAAGACTTGAAAAGTTCGCTCGACTTCTCCTCCAAAAGCAAAAAAATTTCGGAATGTTTTGGAAAAATTTCCTCGTTTGCCAGAACAACCGACGAAATAACCGCGTCGCCTATTTTCCCTAAATTCACAAAAAGAATCTTCTCCGGACGGGCTCTACCGTTGGTCCGAAAAATAATTCGCCCAAAAGAAAACAACAAAAAGGCAAAGAGATTGTTTACCTTGTTCATCTTTCCCTCTTGAAATCGGGGAAAAAATCTCTGTCGATTAAAGGAAAAAAATTGCCGTAACGGTAGAACCGCTGGGTTTGCAGGCTTAAAATTTGTCTGTTTTTCAGGTAAAGCGGAATCGAGAAAACGGTTCTCAAAAATTCGCTAACAAAGGTTACCGGGTAAAAGAAGCCAAGCGCCACAATCAAGCGGTTCAAAATCCACTTGCCGAAAGCGGCGCAGCATTGGGGAAAGGGAAATTTGGTCAGAAGAAAATAGCTCATGCTGCGGAAGAAATGTTTGTACCTGTACTTGCTTGCAAAGGGATTTTTAGCGCCGCCGCGCGATTTTAAGCTTTGCGAGTGAACAACGTGGCATTTTTCGCAAAAAACGGTTTTGTAGCCGGCGTCCCAAAAGCGCGCGGCAAGCTCCAGCTCGTTCAGGTAAATGAAAATATTTTCGTCGAAGTAGCCTACCTCCTCAAGCTTCTTTTTTTCGATTAACGCGCCGCAGCTTACGAAAGCCCAAAGGTTGCCGCTCCAGCCGTTAGTTTCGTTGAACGCGAACGTGGAATTAAAAATGTTAAACGCCACAATTCCAATGGATTCGTCTTCCTTGAACAATTTCAGCCCTTCGGCAATAGCGTCTTTTTCGGGGTGGCTGTCGTCGTCCAAAAGGAGCACAAATTCTCCGTTTGCGGACTCAAATCCTCTGTTCCAGCCGGCAATGCCGATGTTTTTTTCAAGCCGAATTAATTTTACCCAGGGGAACTCCTCCGCTACCATTTGCGGCGCGCCGTCGGGTGAGGCGTTGTCCACAACGATTACTTCAATATTCTCGTAATCCTGCTCGAAAACTTTTTGCAAAGTAATTCGCAGCGTCTCTTTACGGTTGTAGCTTAAAATATTTATTGTTACAAGCGGTTCTAACATTTTTTAATTTAAGAATCCCGCTAAAAACAAAGGCCTTTTAAGCCCGTTTACAATTTCGGCGTCGACAAAAACAATAGACTTTTGCAAATCTACTCCCTTGAATTGGCTGAATCCTTTTCCTTTTCCGCCTATTTCAACCACGTAATTTTTGCCGTCCTCGTAAACCAGATAATCGGGCGTTTTCTTTCCTTTTTTTGTTTTCAAATAGTTGATTTTTCTTCCGCTCATTTTCACGCATTCAACGAAAAAATCCTCGCTAATTTGCCCTATTGCTTCGTCGAATTCCTTGAACAACAATCTGTAAGGCAAATTCAGCAATATTTTGGGTTCTTTCAACACGTTTGTGCCTTGCGGGTAAACAACGTTAAGCACAAACGCATCTTCCAGCAATTTAACGTATTGCGCGGCTTTGTACTTGGTGATTTTCAAATTGTTCGACAAAGTTGAGACGCTAATCCCGTCGATTTGGGACTTGCCGACAAATTTAACAAGCTTTTTAATAATGTCCAATTCGCTTGTTTTTAATTCCGCCGTTAAGGGAATGTCCATTGTAATTATTTTTTCCAGAATATTATTAAGCAAGGAGAAAATGTCTTTTTCCTCGAGCGAAAAGGGGAGGAGTCCGCCGGAAATAAAATCCCGAAATTTGCTGCCCGCCCTGATGTGTTCGGGTTTCCAATTTTTGTTTTTAATTTCCTCAAGCGAAAGCGGTTTCAGCAAAGAATTTCCCTTGAACCAAAGGTACTCGCGGTAATCAAAGGGGTTCATTTTGAAAATTTTTATTCTGCGGGAAAGGTCGTAAGCGGATTGGAACAACGACAGGGAAACCGAGCTTGTGAAAAAGATTTTTACGTCTAAAAAGTCGTAAATTGTTTTCAAATGCTTCCCGTAATTTTTGTAATAATGAATTTCGTCGAGGAAAAAATATTTATAGCCGTAGGTTTCGTTTAGCGTTTTAACAAGTTCAAAGAGGTTCTCTATTTCAATCGAATCAATGGAAATGTAAATAGAATCTTTTCCGTCCGCCGCCAACTGCCTGAACAAAACGGATTTCCCCACGCCGCGCGGTCCTATTAGTCCCACAAAATGATTCTCAGAGTCGGAGGCGATTTCTTCGGCAATAAATCTTCTGCGCGAATACTTTTCGTTAAGTTTAAGCGCCTGATTGTGAAGTTCTATTATTTTTGCGACGTTCATAATACTTCTAAAATTTACAATTAATTTTAACACAAAAAGTGCTTTTTGTCAAATCATTTTACAAAAAGACGGTCATATTGTAAAACCATTTTACAAAATAACCTTTTACGTCATTCTAAAATGTTCAAAACTCCCGCCACCACCTGGTCCATGTTGTAATATTTGTACGAAGCCAATCTTCCAAGAAAGAATACGTTCTTTAGTTTTTCGGCCTTTAGTTTGTATTTCAAATACAATTGTTTGCTCTTTTTTGTGGGAATGGGGTAAAGCGGTTCGCCGTCCGGCGTTGGGAATTCAAAGCTTACCACTGTTCCCCGGCATTTGTTGCCTGAAAGACGTTTGTGTTCGACTGTGCGGGTAAAAGCCGTGTCTTTTTCCACGTGATTTACAATAGCCGCGGGCTGAAAATAATCCTCCTCGCGGAACTCGTATTTGAATTTAACCGACCGATAGGGGAGCTTTCCGAATTTGTAATCGAAAAAATAATCGATTGGTCCGGTGTAAATCATCTTTTTAAATTTTACGGAATCCTGAATTTTTTTGTAATCAGTATTCAACCAAATCTCAATGTTTTTGCTGTTTAACATTCGTTCAAACATTTTCGTGTAGCCTTCTTTTGGCATGAACTGATATTTGTCAGTAAAGTAACGGTCGTCGGCGTTGGTTCGAACGGGAATTCGGCCCAAAACATTAGGCGAAAGCTCCCGCGCTTCAATTCCCCATTGTTTGCGAGTGTAATGCTTAAAAAATTTCTCGAACAAATCCCGCCCTACTTTGCTCACAATTAAATCTTCCGAATTTTCAATGGAATTTCTTTTTTCCCGGAGGCTTTTAAAGAATTCCTCTGTTTGTTTGTCGTCACTGAAATTCTTTCCGTAAAGTTTGTTAATTGTTGTACGATTAATTGGGATTGGGTACATCGAGCCGTTTAATTTTGCCAGCACCCGAAGCTCGAAAAATCTCCATTCTGTAAATTGCGAAAGGTAGTCGAAAACCTTTTTGCTGTTGGTGTGGAAAGCATGCGCGCCGTAGCGGTGAACCAAAATGCCGCGTTCGTCGTATTGGTCGTAAGCGTTGCCTCCAATGTGCGGGCGTTTTTCGACGAGCAAAATTCTATTTCCTTTCCGGGCTAATCTTTCGGCTGCTACGGCTCCGGCAAATCCCGCGCCAACTATTAAGTAATCAAAAACCATTTTCTCTCGTTAAACAATTCATTTTTAGTTAAATATTTTTCACATGCATTGCCGTTACGCGGCTTCGGGCAGGCGCGTAGCTCCGCGTAAAAGTATTTCTTTTTTTCTAACAAATTTCCACATTGCCGTTGTAACAAACATTTCAGCGGCTAAAACCGCAGTTGCCGCGCCGGTAGCTTGAAAATAAGGAATTAAAATTAACGCTAAAATCAGATTAAGCGCGCCGGCTTGGAAGACAATTTTGGCGAAATCCTTTTTGTAGCCTGTGTTCAGCATTATTTGAATTCCGTAAATATTGCTTAAGGCAATAAGCAAAGGGAGGAATAGCAAAATCTTAAACGGCAGAACGGAAGTCAAATATTGCTTGCCCAAAATTATTGTAACAATTTGCCTTGCAAAGAGGAACATTGCCATAGTAATTGGCAAAGCTGTAATTAAAATAATCTTCAAATATTTTTTTAAAAACGCAATGGCTTTTTCCCCGCTTTCGGAGAACAACTTAGCGGTGCGTGGGTAAATGGTTTGTCCCGCGTTGCCGAACAAGCCCTGAACGGCCAATCTTATTTTGTCGGCTGCGGCAAAATAGCCTGCGGCTTCGTTGCCCGCGAACAATCCTAAGAGGAAAACATTGCTTGTTGTGTAAAGGGAAATGGAAAGGGTGGACAAAAATACGTGGTAACCGTTTTTTAGCGTTTGGGAAATTTCCTTTAGCCCGGGTGGTTTGAAGATTAAGTTGAACTTCATTAAAGCCGTTGCCAATCCCACGGCGCCGATTGCCAGCGAGGCTAGTCCGTTCAACAAAATTAAAACAATTGCGCCCGAACGCGCGCGAATAAAAACAAAAACCGCCGCAGTCCACAAAATTTTTACCGAAATATTAATTACGGCGATAGCTTTCATGTTTTCAATCCCCTGAAAAAACCAATCGGGGAATAGCGCCGCGCCGGCAATTAATAAAAATGTAAGAAGGAAAATGCCGGTCTCTTTTGCGAATGGGGCGACTAAAAAAATAGTCAATAAGAAAAACGGCGCGGAGAGGACGAGCAACAAAATTTTTGTAAACAGCACAGCCCAGAATTTTTGCGACAATGCTTCGCGGTCGTTCCGGGCAATTGAAATTTCCCGCGCGGCTGAAAGGTGGAAGCCGTAGTTCACAATCACAATAAAATAGCCCGCAAAAGCCATCGCAAAATTCACCAATCCGTACTTACCCGGACCTAACACCCTAACCAAATAAGGGAAAGTAATTATTGGTAAAAGATAGTTGCTAACTTGCAGAGCTGTAAGCGAGGAATAGTTAACAAACAATATTTTTTTGGAAATTGCAAAGTTCAAATTTGTTTTCCTTTTATTGATTCCGCCCGGCTTTAATGCTGTCCGAATGTTTTCCGCGGAGCATTTTAATGAACGTCTTTGCCAGAATAA